>JAHIFK010000330.1 GCA_018900975.1 Methanobacteriota archaeon | reverse complement strand
CAATCCTCATATAAATAAAAATATTGCGGTTTGTCAAGAAGCATATTCTTGATCGAGACATAAACGAGGTTAGGAAAGGAGTGGGATTATCGCGCCCAACTCATGAATTATAACAGGATGCAAGAGAAGTACCTGTTTCTTTATCATATAGGGTCATTCCATGGCTATACTTAATTTTTTTTCGAGATGAATCCTAAGATTCCATATTCTCCTCTGGAACGGGTCATCCACAGCATTCGTTACAACCTTAAAGTTATTCTATCCTTTTCATCTCACCCTGAAATCAGGGTCAACCTCTTGTCTATTTTCACTCTCCGATTATCACCAAAAAAACATTAAACAGGGCAAATCTTGCCTTTACTCCTCAAATAATGACATTATCTTAACGATTAATACCTATAAGACTTATATTGAAACTCATGGCAAAACCAAAAGACAGGCATGTTATGGAAGCGCTTGGAAAAACGCGCGTAGTTGTAGAGGATGGAAAGGTCGTTGAAGTGGGAGAACCGCAGACCGAATATTGCCCAATATTTGATAAAGTGCGCGGGATAAAGAAATTTTCTGGAAAGACCGCGAAGGAGAATATCGAGTTTCGGATGAAGGATTTCGGTTTGTTCACAGGTGACAGGGCTATCGAAATGGAGATATTCGTGGGTTTTGGGGCAAGTGAGACTTTTATGACGGGGCTTCGCCGCGGGCTCCTTGATACCTGTGTCACCGCATGTGACGGAGCAGGGACAGTGATCACAAGCAACCCGAAGCTTGCACAGGGCATGGGTTCCCGCATCTCAGGGCTTGTTGAGACAACTCCTATACCAAAGCTCATCGAAAGGATACAGGAAGTGGGGGGAATAGTGCTTGAACCGGAGACCGCGGCTCTTGACCAGGTTGCAGGAATAAAGAAAGCCATCGCGCTTGGGTATAAGAAGATAGGCGTTTCTGTTACTAATGCAAAGGATATGCGCGAAATCCGTGAGCTTGAGAAAAAGCATAAGGTGCAGGTTATCAGTTTTGGCGTCCATACTACGGGCATGTCTGAGAATGAGGCAAAGGAGTTCATTGACCTTGTGGACATGACCACAGGCTGTACTTCAAAATGGATCCGCGGATGCATTGCAGGAAAGACCATAGCCCAGTTCGGGACTGCGATACCAATATTTGCGATCACCCAATGCGGGAAGGAAATGCTGCTTGAGAGAGCAAAAGAGGTTACCGACCCGATACTTATCAATACGATGAAATTGCCAGTGCAGCCTGATGAGAAGCAGCCAAGACCGCTTATTTGATATCTCGTCATTCGTCATCAGTCAAGAGAAAGATCATAAAAAAGAACACGGATTGCGCGCAGTACACACGTCCACGTATGCCAGCGCACTGGCATACGTGTGCACGCAATCGACTGGCGTGACAGTCGACGCGGATACACACGGATCCGTGAAAATCCGCGCCATCCGTGTTCCTCGTTATGATGGAGGCGCCGTTTCATATGCGTCGCAAAGATAAGTTTAAAACGTTTGGATTTTAACTATGAAATGTATGTTGCGATATATCCCTGGATTGATGGATAAAGGCACTCCTGTAAGCCTGCTTTTTACCGGGGAAGATGGAGAAGACTCCTCCCTATTATACTGCGAGCTTATCCAGAAAGCCCGACATGGCAAGTCTTTTCTAGTAAGAACGCAGGGCTGCAAAGTGGGTGCATACGTGCTTGGGGAAAGCGGAACAAGCCCTGAGGATTACTATTTTGATTCAGGGCGATACATGAATAAACCGGCGGCAAAGAGCGCTGTTTCTTCTCTTCACAAGCTGGAAAATAGAAAAAGCTCAATGAAAATAGCTCCATACAGAGGGGAGGATTTCGATATCCTCATCCTTTTTCTCAAGCCCGAGCGCGCCATGAGGCTCATCCAGGCATACACCTTTTCGCGCGGTGATCTGGTCGAGATAAAAACCGGCGGCATTGCATCGATATGCAGCGACTGTACTGCATATCCCATGCAGGGGAAGGCGGGGATATCGCTGGGATGCAAGGGCTCGCGAAAGCACACAGGTTATGCTGATGAGGAAGTCGTTGTGGGGATACCTTTTGAGATCGCAGGGGAGATCGAGGAAGCTCTGGGGAAAATTCCCGGGACGTTTGAATAATAAAAAAATTAAAAAATTGATGTTGAGCTATTCACCCAACATCTCAATGTATCGAAAAAGACTTTAACGCGCCGCTTTCGCAACACGCTCGATATTATCTTTCTTGCCCATGGCAAACCCTTTAACATCATAGTTCGCCGCGGCGATGATCTCATCAGCAAGGGAATCAACAAGGGTTTTCTTTTTTCCGAATGCAGCCTGCTGCGCACCCTGGCATATTAACCTGAGCGCTGTATCAACCCTGCGCTGCGGGGCTGTATCAACCGACTTCGGGACAGCGATGCCTCCGTACTGCAGTCTGACAGTTTCTTCCCTGGGACCTGCGTTCGCGATCGCGTTCACAAGTATCTGTATCGGGTTCTGTCCGGTTTTCTTATTGATGATCTCAAAAGCATCCTTAACTATCATATTCGCAGTGATCTTCTGCCCTGTGTTGTACTCTTCCCGCATCATTTTGTTGACAAGCCTCTCAACGATGCTAATATTAGATTTGGCAAACTGCTGTTTTGCGTTCTTTCCACCGCTATGCGGGATGAATATGGGCGCAAGATTGACGTAACCCCTGATACTTGGGTCTTTGACTTCAACTTCAGAGAAATCCCATTGTCCATATAATTTGTGCATATTATCTCACCGGTTTTTCCTTCTTTCCGAGAACCATCTGCCTCAGGTCCACGTTATTCACAGAAACGACTTTCCAGCGAACTCCGGGGATATCACCCATGGCGCCGCCCATCCGCCCGCCTATACCTTCAACAACAACCTCATCGTGTTCATCTATGAAGTTGATAGCACCATCCAGAGGACAAAATGCGGTTACCTGTTTTCCGTTCTTGATAAGCTGCAACCTGATGCATTTTCTAATGCCTGAGTTAGGCTGTTTGGCTTCGATCCCGACTTTTTCAAGAGCAATACCCCTGGCACGGGGCGCCCCTGCAAGCGGATCGGCCTTTACGTCAAGATTAAGAGCCCTCCGGCTATAATTGATATCGCTCCATCTGTATTTCTTATGCTCGCTCATGAGTTTCCGAGCGGCGTACATTCCTTTTCCCAAGTTTTTTCCTCCATATAATGCCCCGCATTTAAATGCGGGGTCTCATTGAATAATTACATCATGAATATTATGATGCCTCGCGGAGAGTTTTTTGACTTTTTCGATGTTTTTGCCGTCTCTCCCGATGGCAAGACCTTTCTCTTTACTATGTACTTCTACATAAGCTATACGCTTGTCGTCCTTAACAACAAGGCTCGCATTCTTTATAGAAACCGGGTGAAAGGCGTTTTTCACGAACTCCACAGGGTCTTCCGAGTGCTCTATGATCTCAACATGCTTACCTATGGCCTTCTTTACACGGTTTATATGGTCCCCGCCTTTGCCGATAGCAA
The DNA here is from genome assembly GCA_018900975.1 of Methanobacteriota archaeon. Taxonomy (GTDB): domain Archaea; phylum Halobacteriota; class Methanosarcinia; order Methanosarcinales; family Methanoperedenaceae; genus Methanoperedens. The sequence goes on along the minus strand of JAHIFK010000330.1, from coordinate 15,242 downwards.
GTCCCATGTCCCCGCCCTTTACCACGAATATAAGCCTGTTGTTCTCCAAGTCCTCAAAGCAATCTTTAGCGCTTGCACCTGTCAGGCTCTCAAATAATGCGATATATCTTATTCCGTCAGTACTCAGTTTCACTTCACTCATTCATTCATACTCCCGAAAGAGAGTATCTCGGAATCCCCTGATTCCAGCACTGCGAGCGCTGAGATCGAGAATGGTTTGCCGCATGCGACACCCAGGTCAACGCCCATTCCAGGATATTTTATTAAAGGTATGCCCTTAATTTCCTTAAGGCTCTGTTCCACGCAATCAGTTGAAACAACAACCACCTGAGCCGTCCCGTCCTTAACCGCTTCTCGTGTCTGTTTTATTCCAACGACCACTTTACCTGTGGACAGTGCGCTTCTCAGTACTTTGCTCATATCAATTTCCATAATTATACTCCTTTTACTTGTCTTTTTGCTATCAATTTAACATTTCCAGTACCCAGCCTTATGGGCTGACCAACTATTACGTTTTCGGTCACTCCCCGCAGTTCATCAACATCTCCGCCAATACCTGAATCAAGCAGGTGGCTGACCGTCACTTCAAAGGCTGCTCGCGCAAGGACACTCGCCTTTTCTCCAGAGATGCCGTGCCTGCCTATTGGTTTTACCTCACCGTCAACTGTCATGATGTCTGCTACAAGCATGATGTGGCGCACGTCCACGTTCAGGCCCTGCTCCTTTAACGTCTCTGTAGCTTCATGTATAAGGGCAGCCCTTGCAGCCTCTATGCCCATTACTTCGAATATCTCATTAACATTGTTGGTCCTTGTCCTGGTAGGGTCAACGCCATATATCGCAAGGACTTCCTTGAGAGTGGAACCTTCGGTATACAGGACATATTCTCCGCTCTCTTCTTTCCTGATGACCACTCTTTTTATTCCCTTGATGCCCTTTAATATCACGGAATGAACGCTTTTAACAAGTTGCAGGAGCTGCCTGTAAGATGGCTCCTCAGGTTTCATTATCAAAGAGTCCCCGGTAATATATGATGACACACCGAGTTCCTCGTTGATCCTGTCAGAAACCTCTTTTGCGGTCATATTACGCTGATGAAGCGCCTTTTTATTAAGTTCTACAACTACTTTCATGTCAGTGATATCTGTGGACATGCCACCCAGAACGCCAATGTAAGTAGCTTCTATCTTCCAGGCAAGCTCACGCGCTTTATCCCTGTCGAACGCATAATCCTTTTCAAGGAAAATGGTCATCATTGGAGTGCTGGGGTTTTTCCTTGCATCAACTATCTCTATCAACCTCGGCAGACCCAGCGTAACGTTGATTTCCGCAACACCGGCGTAGTGGAACGTTCGCATCGTCATCTGCGTGCCCGGCTCTCCTATGGACTGCGCTGAAACCACACCAGCAGCTTCACCCGCTTCTATCTTTGAATATTCATATGTGGCCATGGTACGCTTGATGATCTCATCAAACTGCTTTTTTGTAAGTTTTACGTTCTTGAGTTCGCGAAGCAGATTGTCCTTGACCCTCTGGGGCAGCGCAAGAGCTGTGACTGTTTCATCGATCGTCTTCTGGTCCACGCTCATTCCTTCACCCCCATCACTGAATCAATAATTCGCCTGACTGCTTCAGGTTTACTGAAATCGCTGTTCATGGGATTGATGCCGTCCTCTCCGTATTTGAACTGGATAATCATCTTCCTGGTATCCCTTACTGTGCCATCGTACTGTACTTCCAGATCCTGAAGGGCATTCACAAGCCGCCTCTGGAGGTAACCTGACTGTGATGTTCTGACCGCTGTGTCCACAAGACCTTCGCGGCCTCCAATGGCGTGGAAGAAATACTCGGTCGGTGAAAGGCCGCTCTTGTAACTGGCTCTCACGAATCCGTGAGCCTCAGCGCCCAGGTCGTTGCGCTCGAAATGCGAAAGTGTCCTGCCTGCATACCCTCTCTTTATTCGTTCGCCTCTCACAGCCTGCTGGCCGACACAGGCTGCCATCTGAGTAAGGTTGAGCATAGAACCCCTGGCTCCGGACTTTGCCATTATCACCGCGGAATTATCCATTCCGAGATGATGCCCTGCAATGTCACCTGTTGCGTCTCTTGCTTTACTCAGTTCTTTCATGATCTCCATCTCAAGCGTCTCAGCAAGCGTTCGTCCGGGCAGTTGTTCGAGTTCTCCATCCTCATATGCTTTGATCAGTTTATCCACTTTGTCTTTTGCCTGATCCATGACATCGTTGATCTGGGTCTGTGCATCGATAGGAATGTATTCATCGTCTATACCGAAACTAAAGCCCCTGCGCATAATACCTCTAATAGAAAGCTTTGTCGCATCATCGATGAATTTGCACGCGATCACAGGATTGAACTCTTTCATGAGTTTATCAAGTATCACGCTCTTGAATGCCCCTATGCCTTTTTCATCGATGGTTCCCATTTCGAGTATACCTTCTTTGATGACCACGTAAGAATCGTTTTCGCACTCCTCAAGCTTGCAGGTATCGCATTGCAGGCATATTTCTGACTTGAACTTAACATCGAGACCTTTCGGAAGAATATGGCTGAATATCTGTTTCCCGGTCCAGTATGGCTGTTTGTTCTCTTCTCCGGCCGGAGGGTACAGTTCGCGGATCTCGGATTTCCCGAGGAGTTCCAATGCTTCATTCTTAAATATCTTTTCTTTGCTATTCGTAAGCAAAAACAGTCCTGTGATGTGGTCGTGAATACCTCCAATGATCGGTCCTCCGAACCTGGGGGACAGGATATTTTCCTGCACATGCATCAGGATCTTTGCTTCAGCAAGCGCTTCCTCGGTCTGAGGAACATGCATGTTCATCTCGTCACCGTCAAAGTCTGCATTATATGGAGGACATACGGCAGGATTGAGCCTGAACGTCTTATTGGGCAGTACTTTTATCTCATGAGCCATAATGCTCATTCTGTGAAGCGAAGGCTGCCTGTTGAACAGAATGATATCTGCGTCCTTTAGCTGTCTCTCGACCTTCCATCCCAGTTCTACAAGGTCGGCAAGTTCACCGCAGTTCTTATCTGTGATCTTAACGCGGCGTCCGTCTGCCCTGACAATATAATTGGCTCCCGGATGATTTTCAGGACCCCTTCTTACATATTCTTTTGCCTCATCGTGATTCCTTGGGGTCACGAACATGGTGGTGGTAAGTTCTTTAGCTATTTCCAATGGGACGCCCACCTCGAATATCCGAAGGTTCGGGTCAGGTGAAATAACTGTTCTTGCTGAGAAGTTCACTCGTTTGCCTGACAAACTACCCCTGAACCGTCCTTCTTTGCCTTTTAACCGCTGCGATAACGTCTTCAATGGTCTTCCTGACCTGTGCCTTGCTGGAGGCACACCTGAAACCGCGTTGTCAATAAAGGTGGTCACATGGTACTGCAAAAGTTCCCACAGATCTTCAATAATAAGCTGCGGCGCTCCCGCTTCCCTGTTTTCCTGGAACCTCTGGTTGATGCGGATAATGTCCACAAGCTTGTGTGTCAGGTCGTCCTCACTGCGCTGGCCTGATTCCAGAGTGATGGACGGGCGCATCGTGACAGGAGGCACCGGAAGCACGGTCAGGATGATCCATTCTGGGCGTGCGTTGTGCGGGTCCATCCCGATTACTTCAACATCCTCATCAGTCATTTTTTCAAGACGCGTCCTGATGTCTGTTGGCATCAGCTTATGTTCTTCTTCATGACCTTCTTTGTAAATGTTTAATTTACCATCTTCTGTCCTGGCGATGAAGTCACCGCTTTTTTCGCCATTGATTTTCAGTACCAGATCGGTTTTTCCCCCGTTCATTATGAGAGAAAGGGATTTTTTCCCGGCTGAGATCTTTATTGTCAAACCGTCACCGGACTTTTCAATATCTGCATTTTTTATCCAGTCAACTTCATAATTTTTGATCAGGAATTCGGTGAATTTATTACTTTCTTTTCCTGGAATTTCATCCCAGTTAAACAAGAATTTATTTTCTTCGATTATTTCAATATAAGTAGTTGGTTTCTCGAACTTGACTTCTGGCTGTTGTTCGCCGCAGTACTGGCATGTCTTTGACTTTCGCGCTTCCTTGAATACCTCATTAATGATATCTTCTGTCAATTGCCCCATATTCCGCAGCGTTTTTATCTGTTCAAGATATTTCGTTTTCTGGTCAGGCGACAAAAGCAGCGCGCCGCATTTCCTGCAGGTGGCCCTCAGTATCTTGCGAATAAGTTTTGCAAACCCGACATGTATTACTGGAGCAACGAGCTCTATGTGTCCAAAATGACCAGGACATTCACCAGCCCTCCCGCCGCAGGTCTTGCACCGCAGACCCGGGTCAATGACTCCCAGTTTTGTGTCCATCAAACCCATCTCGATCGGAAAACCATCATCGTCATAGGTGTCTGCCGTAATGACTCGCGTTACGCTCATTTTCCTGAATTCCTTGGGGGAAATAAGTCCGAATTTTATTTCTTTTATTCTTTTTGGGGTTGCTATTAACATAATTTCCTCCTATACCGCATCCTCAAGTACAAGTCGCGGAGCCACTCCGAGAGAGATGATCTCATCAAGCAATAACTTGAACGCATAACTCATTTCAGCCGGATATATATCAATTTCTGCATTGCAGTTATGGCATACCGTTGTATTCTTTCTCTTATCGAGAGTGGCGATCATGCCGCAGTGGGTACAGACGTATTCTATGACCCTGTCGGATTCATCCAGAAGACGTTCCTTAAGCGCCATGGCTGCGCCATGTCCAATAAGCACATCGCGTTCCATTTCACCGAACCGGAGACCGCCTTCCCGTGCCCTGCCTTCAGTGGGCTGCCTTGTCAATACCTGGACAGGGCCGCGTGACCTTGCATGCATCTTTGAGGAAACCATGTGGTAAAGCTTCTGATAAAGGATAACTCCGACAAATATGTCTGCCTGGATCATGTGGCCGGTTATACCGTCATAAAGCACTTCCTTTGCAGAATGAGAATAACCGAACTTCTTCAGAGCCTCCCTCAGTTCAACTTCAGATGCTCCTGAAAATGGAGTTCCGTCGATCTGTCTTCCTTCAAGAGACCCGACCTTACCGCCGATCATTTCAAGAACGTGCCCTACGGTCATTCTTGAAGGGATGGCATGAGGATTTACGATCAGGTCAGGTACTATCCCGTTCTCAGCAAAGGGCATGTCTTCGTGAGGCACTATGAGACCTATAACGCCTTTCTGCCCGTGCCTTGATGCGAACTTATCGCCAATTTCTGGTACTCTCTGGTCGCGTGTCCTGACTTTTGCAAGCCTGGATCCGTTCTCAGATTCTGTAAGTATAACAGTATCGACAGTCCCTTTCTCGTTCGAGCGCATAGTGACAGAGCTCTCTCTTCTCTGGAGAGGGCTGATCCCCAGTTCTGTGGGTTCTTCAAGGAACCTGGGGGGACTCGTTTTGCCAATGAGAACATCGTTCGGTCCCACTGGTATTTCTGGATTTACAAGCCCATCACTGTCCAGTTGCTTATAAACTTCTGCGCCGCGCGCCCCTCTTACTTCAGCATCAGGGATCTCGAACTTGTCTTCCTGCCCTCCGGGGTACTTGCGCTCTTCGCCTTCGTTTGTCCTGAAGAAATGGCTCCTGCCCAGCCCCCGTTCTATAGAGCCTCTGTTTATTACAAGCGCATCTTCGATATTGTAGCCTTCGTACGATAGAACGGCGACCACAAAGTTCTGTCCTGCAGGCCTTTTATCGAAGCCTATGGCTTCAGCGGTCTGCGTAGATACCATTGCCTTCTGAGGATAATGGAGAACGTGCGCCCTTGTGTCAGGGCGAAGTTTCATATTTGGAGTGGACATGCCCAGGCACTGCTTTATCATGCCTGCGCCCATCGTGTTCCTGGGAGATGCATTGTGCTCAGGGAAAGGGACCATCCCTGTGCATATACCGAGTATCAATGCAGGATTGATCTCAAGATGCGTATGTTTCTGGGTGATATCCTTTTCATCTATCGCAATAAAAGCGTTCTCTTCCTCTTCCGCGTCAAGGAACTCTACCAGACCCTCACTGACGAGATTTTCGAAATTGATCTCTTCATCTTTTAACCTCTCAATATGTTCTTTAGTTATAAGAGGGGCGCCATTTTTAACGATTATAGCTGGTCGTCTTGCTCTTCCAGGGTCGGAATTGATATAGATCTCATTTGTATCTTCCGCGTGTGTAATGTTGACCTGTCTTTTGATTTCACCATGCTGTCGTTTTGATCTGAATTCTGTAACAAATCCTCTTGGATTATCATGGGTTCCCATGAGTTCACCGTTTAAGAATATTCTGGTCTTATTCAAAGGAATCAACCTCCGGTTCTTCTTCAGGTTCAACTTTAACTTCTTCTTCCTCAAGCGCTTCTAATTCGGTAGCGTAAGTTGTGGGGACTTCTTCCATTCCCACAAGATGCGGTATTATTGGAACTATGCCCATTTCAAAAAGCAACATCCTGAACGGTTTATCTTCCCCTGCGCTTGTAGATATCTCAACAAGCTGCGCAAAGTTCTTCACAAGACCGCAGTTTGGTCCTTCAGGCGTTTCAGACGGGCATACCCTGCCCCATTGTGTGGGATGAAGGTCACGCGCCTCGAAATGGGGCTGAGAGCGTGATAGCGGTGAGATGACCCTTCGTAGATGGGAAAGCGATGCAATATAATCAGTGCGGTCAAGAAGCTGAGATACGCCTGTGCGTCCGCCTACCCAGTTACCTGTCGCAAGTGGATGAACAAGCCGCTCGGTAAGCACATCAGAGCGCACGACGGTCGCTACTTGCAGATCCCTGTTCCTCATACTCGCTCTCTCAAGCTGGTATTTGATGTCTCGCGTGAGCCTGTTGAACGAAACCCTGAACAGGTCTTCCATCAAGTCTCCTGCAAGCTTGAGCCTTTTATTTGCATAATGGTCCTTATCATCGCTGTCCCTCTTGTGCAGCGCAAGTTCAAAACACGCCTGGGCCATGCGGCCAATGAACTGGGCTTTGAGCATTCGGTGAGCTTCGTCGTTGCCCAGATGGGGCAGAAGGTATCTGTCTATGACGTAATTTGCCCTCTTTATCTGGTAGTCCCTTGCCTGCCCTGAAGCTACTCGCGTTCCGATCTTTTCCATGGCTTTTTCTTTATCTGCCACTTCCGCTTCTTCAAGGTTTTCGAGCATGAATTTAACGATCTCAGGGTCGTTGGACACAGCGTTAACGATGTCCTGGTCGGTCTCAATGCCAAGGGCCCTTACAAGCGTGACAAAATTGATCCTGCCAGATATGGATGGGAATGAAACTTCAAGTATTGATTTCCTGTTCCTCTCAACGACCACCAGTGCTCGATAACCACGCCTCTGTGAGAATACTTTCGCAACTTCGATATTTTCGCCGTATCTCTCTTCGAATTCGACAAGGATCTTGTTTGGGGCAAGATCTTCAAGAGTAGTAATTACACGTTCAGTACCGTTGATTATGAAATATCCACCCGGGTCCTGGGGGTCTTCTCCCAGTTCGACCATTTCCTTTTCTGTCAATCCCACAAGGTTGCATTTCTTTGACCATATCATCATTGGCAGGGAACCTATTTCTGCCGGTTTTTCTTCTTTTTCCCCTTCAGGGGTTATAATGGTCATTCCTAGAGAAAGCGGGGCGGAATATGTGATGTTCCGCAGCCTTGCTTCAGTGGGATAGAGTTTGTCGACAGCTCCATCAGCTTCTCTGACCACAGGATGACCGACATGGATTTTCCCGAGCCTGACGAATGTGCCTTCTATTTCCGTTTCGATTATCCTCTGTTCATCTATAACTTTCTGAAGCCCGTATTCAAGGAAATCATTGAAGGATTCAACATGATGCCTGACGATTTTTTCACTTGTAAAATATGCTTTTGATAATACTCTTCTATCCAACATAATACCTCATAATTCCTGATAATTCATGCAATGACTAACCTGTAGAAAATAGCCTTTCCCGCAGAATGACTATCTCGGGTAATGCGGATAACATCACCGACTTTTGCTTTTATGTATACAGCAGAAGGGTCAGTAATACGGATCTTTGGCATCTGCTCTTTCTCGATATCGAACTCTGCCAGTGTCGTTTTTATTTCGGCTTCATCTAAAATTTCATGGTTCGGGACCATTTTGTGTTCTAAAGGGTTGAACTCCCTTCCTTTAATTTCTTTCTCCTTCATGCAGTTACCTCCCGGATATAACGGGCTCGGAGGGATTTGAACCCTCGACCATCGGGTATCTTTTCATTCAGAAGCCCGCGGTTTTTGAATCCGCGAATAGCGTCAGTAATAGACGTGACTCTGGCTGAATAAAAGCCCGGTGCTCTGCCTGACTGAGCTACGAGCCCAAATATTTTATCCACTAAGCTTACGCTTCCGCCTTTAATCATTGATAATAAATACTCAGTAATCAAATGCAAGTTGTGTTAAAACCTCGTGGACGTGCGCCCCTTAAACGACTTCATATAATTTAAACCTTTCTCTGTTCTCATACTACAAAAAAAATGTCGTTCTCATCTTTATATCATATCTTTCCCACAAGGTCTAGAAGAGCTGCTCTGGGGTCCTTTGCCTTGATGACACCAGATGCGAGGAGCACGCCTGACGTTCCAAGTTCAAGCGCCGCCGCAACATCTTCGCCTTTAGATATTCCTGCTCCGCAAAGTACTTCCACTTCAGGATTTATTTTTTTTACTGCCGCCACCGCCCCTCTGACTATATCAGGGTCTGCTTTTGAGACCGGGATTCCCGAACCTATGAGCTCAGGAGGTTCGATAGCCACAAAATCGGGTGACAGCGTAGCCGCAGCAGATGTGACAGCGATGTTATTCGTACATACGATCGTTGTCAGTCCGGCTTTTTTTGCTGCTCTTACCGCTGAATCTATATCCGATAATAAAATACGGCGTTCTGAATGGTTTATGAGAGTCCCGCAAGCGCCTGCTGCCAGTATACAGTCTGCCGTGACATGACCTGTAAAGCTTCCTGCTCCCACACCGTCGATATGCTGGGCATACACCGGGATCTTTACTGAACACGCAACTCTGTATATATCAGGTATCTGGGGGACGGCAACAATGCTTACCCCGTGGGCATGGCTTACTTCTTCGCAATACCGGGCCATGCTTACTGCCTTTTCGCCTGTGCTTTCTGCATAGGTCTTAAAATTGACCACTATCAGCGGCTTCTTCATCGACAGGATCCTGAAAAAAATTAATGGAACACTTCTTCGTGAGGATGTACCACTATACCATTTGAAGTTATCTCATATGGATGAATGTTCTGGCTGTGGTTTGAGCCCCTCATTTTGAAGACCTCAATACTTCGCTCTCTTACGGTGTCCTTCCTCTTGTAATACATCACGATCGTACCTTCAGTGACAAAGGTCTCGACGCCGAATCTGCTTGCATTGCTTTCATCGATTATTTCACAAGTCATCAGGGACGTCAGTCCCAGGATCTCAAGCGTGGTGCTTAATTTCAGGAGTTCAACCCTTATCTTTGAAGGGTCGCTGATATAGAAACCGATAGAGGTAGTGCCATCCACAAGCGCGCGCTTTGCATCTATGTCTTCCTGTATCGCTATGATCTGGTCAAGCATGGAGCGCATATCAAACGGCCTCACGTCCACGTATTTTTCATGAGAGGGTATGCCGATCTTTGTTGAACATGCATCCAGTATGGCAAGTTTTCCCTCATCTTCCAGGGCCTGAAAGTCCCAGCCGAACTGTTTTACGTTTTCCCTGACCTGTTCAGGACGCTCTTCAGTAGCGATATAAATACCGCTTTCTCCGTATTTTGTAATGCCATTATAAAGATATTGAAGTCCGAATATGGTCTTGCCTGCACCTGCTGCCCCAGATATAAGGTATGATCTATTTCTCAGGATACCCCCGCCGCAAAGTTCGTCAAAACCCGGAATTCCTGTTGGAACGCGCTGCGTTGCGCTTGATTCAAATTTGTTATGCTTTTTATCCGACATATATAAACACCTGACGAGCTACTATTGTTTTACTTATAGATATATTTTGTTCATCCCATTCGTATAATTATCATGGAAAGTAGATTCAAAATCTATTTATCAAAGTAATTCCTTTTCAACGCGGGTGTTACTATGGTACTACCGGATAAATTCAAATGCGTCATAACGAACTGGGATTACATTTATGATTTGTGCAGGCATGTTTCTAACGATGTGAAGAGATCAGGCTATAAGCCCGATACGATCATAGCTCTGGCTCGCGGGGGCTGGTTCGCAGGAAGGGTGTTGTGCGATTTCCTGGGGTTGAACGACCTTACGAGCCTGAAGATCGAACATTATGTGGGTACAGCAAGCGCTGGAAGCGGACCTGCCATCAGGTACCCGCTTGCAGATAAAGCGGTCGAGGGAAAGAATGTGCTTATTGTGGACGATATCTGTGATACAGGAAAGAGCATAGTCCATTCAAAAGAATATATCTCAAAACACCATCCTGCCGGGGTCAGGACAGCTGTATTACAGTACCTCTACACTTCAGAGGTCAAACCGGATTACATAGGCGAGGTAGTGGAGGAATGGGGATGGATAGTGTATCCATGGAACTTCATAGAGGATATGATTGACATCATCTCCCGACTCATGGCAAAAGAAAAACTCGATGAGTGGACAATACCAAAAATAAGGTCAGGACTGCTGAAATACCATAATATCGACCCGATAAGCTTTGAGATCGCCCAGCCGGGCAGGATGGATGAGATCCTTGCTGAGATGGTAAGGAGAGATATCGTTAAAATAAAGAATGTTCATGGCGAAAAAACCTGGAAATACAGTGGAGAGTGAAAAATGAAGGCAGATATAGCAATAATAGGCGGCAGTGGCGTGTATGATGCCTCAATGCTGGACAATGTGAAGGAAGTTGAGATAGATACACCATTCGGGAAACCGTCAGATGCGATAACGATCGGCTCTTTCGGGGACATGTTTGTGGCCTTCCTTCCCAGGCACGGCAAGGGGCACAGGATATCGCCAAGCAAACTGAACTCAAGGGCGAATATCCTGGCTCTTAAGAAACTTGGCGTGACAAGGATAATATCAGCTTCAGCCGTTGGCAGCCTGAAGCCTGAACTCAAGCCTCTTGATATCGTTATCCCTGACCAGATATTCGACCGGACTCGCCTTCGGGAGAGCACGTTCTTTGATGAAGGTATTGTTGTCCACACAGGCTTTGCAGACCCGTTCTGCCCTGAGATGAACACGATGCTGGCAGGCATTACGAAAAAGCTCGGCTACAGGTTGCACAGCAAGGGTACTTATGTCTGCATGGAAGGCCCGCAGTTCTCTACGCGGGCTGAATCAAGGGTGTACCAGAAGCTCGGTTTTGACATTATCGGGATGACAGCGCTTCCTGAGGCAAAACTTGCGCGTGAGGCTGAGATGTGCCTGAGCATTATCGCCACTGTTACGGATTATGATGTGTGGCATGAGGAGGATGTGACTATCGATATAGTGATCCAGAACGCCATGAAGAATGAGGAGGCTGTGCGCAATATCATCAAGGAGGCTATCAAAAAGATATCACTGGAGAGGAGTTGCGTGTGCGCGAATGCGTTGAACGGGGCGATCCTGACTGCGCCGGATAAGATACCTGTGGAAACAAAGAGAAAACTGAATGATCTGATCGGGAAATATTTGCCCGGTTGAAAGGGCTTTTTTACTTTTTTACGCTAAAGATGATTTTATAATAACATATGTAAATCAGGTATCTTACCCCCGCGCTCCCTCCTTAAACCCCCTCGCCAGCGCCTCAAGCCTTGCTGGAACATCCTTCCCACTTGCGATAATGTCCACAAAAGCAGAGCCTACGATCACTCCGTCCGCCCCTGCGCTAATGATCTCAGCAGCCTGCTTTCCATTTGAGATGCCAAATCCCACAGCTTTGGGCGTTGTGGTCTTTACCCTTTTTATCAATTCGTGCGTCGATGCTGCAACATCAGTCCTCGCTCCGGTGACGCCCAGACGAGCCACGAGGTATATGAAACCCTTTCCCTCTGCAAGAATGCGTTTCAACCTTTCATCCGTGGTCGTGGGCGCAACCAGAAATATGAGGTCAACATCATGTTTTATACAAAAATCCGCGAGCTCTCCTGATTCTTCAGGCGGCAGGTCTGGTGCTATGATCCCTGAGATCCCCGATTCAGCGCAGTCCTTTACGAACTTCTCAAGCCCTCTTTTGAAAATGATGTTGTAATATGTCATTACCACAAGAGGTATATGCATTTTAAGAGAAGCCACTGTCCTGAAATAAATATCAGGAGTCATCCCGCCGTTGAGCGCACGTTCGATCCCAGCCTGGATAGTGGGGCCGTCGGCTGTTGGGTCTGAGAACGGAAGCCCCAGCTCGATGATATCAGCGCCACCCCTCACAAGCGCGGTCACGTATTCTTTTGTGGCATCAGGCGATGGGTCCCCGGCGCAGATGTATGCTATCAGCGCGCCTTCTTTTTTCTTCTTAAGCTCGCTGAACTTTTCTGATATCTTCATTTTCTCAACCCCATCACTGTCTCAAGGTCTTTGTCGCCCCTGCCTGAGAGGTTTATCACAACGACATCGCCCAGGTCTCCAGACGCAGCTGCTTTCTTGACATAAGCGACAGCGTGTGATGACTCAAGTGCAGGGATAATGCCCTCAAGCATGCACAGGTCGTTGAACGCATCAAGAGCTTCAGCGTCCATGGAATTGCATGGTTTGAGCCTGCCAATGTCAGCAAGATAAGCAAGCTCAGGACCAACGCCCGCATAATCAAGACCAGCAGCGATCGAACTTGATTCAAGTATCTGACCGTACTTATTTTGCAAAACCTTAGTGCGCATACCATGAAGTACGCCATCTTCACCTGTGCATAGGGTCGCAGAATGAAGCGCTTCTTTATCAGTCACTTTCATGCCGCTTCCGCCTGCTTCCACGGCGAAAAGGTCTACATCATCTTCGATGAAGGGATGGAATATTCCCATCGCATTACTGCCTCCGCCTGTGCAGGCGACAATGGAATCAGGGAAACGCCCTTCCTTTTCCATTATTTGTGTGCGCACCTCTTTCCCTATAACGCTCTGGAAGTCGCGGACAATTGTTGGAAAAGGATGCGGTCCTACCACAGAGCCGATCAGGTAATGCGTGGTCTCAACATTTGCCACCCAGTCGCGCATTGCTTCATTTATTGCATCTTTCAGGGTCTGGGAGCCGCCTTTGACAGGAATGACTTTTGTGCCCATCAATTCCATCCTCAACACGTTCATGCGCTGGCGCACAGTATCCTTTGCGCCCATGTAAACCTCGGTCTTGATACCAAAAGCAGCCCCTGCCATCGCACAGGCTGTTCCATGCTGACCTGCGCCTGTCTCCGCGATTATCCTCTTTTTACCCATATACCTGGCAAGAAGTCCCTGCCCGAGCGTATTGTTAAGCTTATGCGCCCCGCCGTGAATAAGGTCTTCGCGCTTGAGATATATCTTTACGCCGTATTCTTTGCTGAGCCGCTTTGCATGATATAGAGGCGATGGACGCCCGGCAAAATCCTTAAGATAGTAGTTCAATTCCTCATTAAAAATCGGATCGTCTTTGTATTTCTCATACTGCTCAGTCAGTTCTTCAAGTGCAGGCATGAGCACTTCAGGTACGAACTGCCCGCCGTATTTACCGAATTTGGTAGAATTAATTTCCTGTTTCATAGCTTCTTCCGATGCAATAAATCTGCGTTCATCAATGCCGAAACCCTGCGGGTTCTCGACTCCGCGCACACGTATGCCCCGCAGGGCATAGGTGTATACGCCGGCTCCGAAAGCTACGCTTCTCGACTTGGTACCCACGTATGCCCTGCGAGGGCATACGTCAAGGGTTGCGCCCCTTGAGGACGCGCGTCCATGTATGCCAGTGCGCTGGCATACGTGTGTACGCAATCGACTGGCGTGACAGTCGACGTGTATGCGCCCTCCAGAGGCGCGACTCTGGAGGCTCGTGACTCTGGGCGCCTTCATCTGCGGTTTTATTTTCAAATGTTCGTTCAATGCATGTACTAATTCGTAAGTCTTTTCATAAACATTTCCCTGCATGATAGATGTTCCCACCAGAATCGCATCCGCGCCTGCATCAAACATGCGCACGGCGTCCTGGGATGATGATATCCCGCTTTCGCTCACGATGATCCTGCCTCTTATGAGCGGCGCCAGTTCTTCAGTTGTTGAAATGTCAACTTTCATGGTCGTAAGGTCGCGGTTGTTTATCCCGATTATATTTGCACGCGTTTTGAGGGCTTTTTCAAGTTCAATTTCATTATGCACTTCTACCAGGGGCTGCCGACCGCTTGCGATAGCCTCATTTACAAAATCATCCAGGCTGCTGCCCAAGATTCCTGCTATGAGAAGGATCAGATCGCTTTCTGCTTCATATATCTGTGTTCTATCTATGATGAAATCTTTTCGCAGGACTGGAATTCCTACAGCGCCCCTCACGCTGTTAAGGTTCCTGATGCTGCCTTTAAAGAACTGCGGTTCTGTGAGCACAGATATGGCTGCCGCGCCGGCTTCTTCCATCTGTTTTGCGATCCCAGCGGCATCTTTGGGTGTAACGTCCCTGATGAACCTTGTCGGGGATGAGGGTTTTACTTCAGCTATGACTGGTATAAGGTTTTTGTTTTTTATGGCTTTTACGCTCTCCCTGAAATCACGTGTTGTAATCCTTCCTGTTTTTTTGTTACCGGGAGAAGGTAGCCTTTTTTTTGTTGAGTCCAGTATGTCATTGATTATCTTATGCATAGATTTCCTTGCTCTTGATTGTACGTTTTAGTACACTGATGTACAATTATGTTCATTATATATAAGGGTTGTGGATTTTCGATTTTATGCAATATATGCCTTTCCCGCTAAAAATCAATGCCGTAGATGCAGCGCGTTAGGTCATGCGATCGCATTTCGAACGTTTTCATGACATACCCAAAAATAACAGTAGCACACCAGCTGACATTTCAGATAACTTTAATCCAAGAAGGGTTACCGGAGGTAGTTTGTATATGCGTTCCATTAACCTCTGATAGAAGGCAGGCGTGGACCCAAGACCCCACCGCATGTAGCGATCGCCAAGAATTATCGACATCGAGGAATCCATCAACAAAAATACTGCAAGCCCGATCAATATCCAGCCTGATAATTCCATAGTTTAAGTTGTATAGTTTTATCCAGCTAATATCTTT
>JAHIFK010000329.1 GCA_018900975.1 Methanobacteriota archaeon | reverse complement strand
TTTGAGGAACTGCCCCTGTATATCCAGATCCAGATCATCGAGAACCATGAGATCATCTACACAAAGGATGTGTATGAAATGTTCGAGTATTTTTATTATTTCAGGAAGCTATGGGAGGATCAGGCGTCAAGACAGCATGTTACGAGAGAAGAGCTTGCTGCGATGCTGGGATGATGCTGGGTTTAATAAAAGCTGGCGATAAAATGTCAATATAATAAATTCAACTTGAACGAAAGTTTTTTAATGTCATATTGTCATTAAAAGTTAGGATTATTATAATAACATTTTGATAAACGGTGGTCGAATTGTTAAAAGAAAAGCGAAAAATGTTGAAAATACTATTTTCGAGATGGAATAAACTGTTTTTGATAATTGCCTGCTTTTTCATGATAGGGACAATATTATCAGCAGGTTCCTCCAGGGTACCTGATGAATTGATTTTACAGGGTGATAACGCAATTCTGCTGAAGAACGCGCAGTTCGATACTACAGCCGCACAGCCCGCTATTTCTGTATCCGGGATGTCGATATCGCAATATCCGGCTGACATGGAAGGATATTACATCGTCCAGTTCACAGGCTACATACATGAGGACTGGAAGATGGCTGTAAGGGATAATGGAGCGGTTATTTTCGATTATGTCCCAAACAATGCGTTCATAGTTCGGATGAATGCATCTGTGAAATCTAAAGTTGAGGCGCTTGATACGGTGCAGTGGGTCGGCATCTACCAGCCTGCATACAGGATAAGCCCTGTGCTGTCAGCGGCAGGAAGCGCGCGCGAGAATGTCACTGTGCTGCTGTTCGATGCCGGGGATAATACTCGAATATCTGGCGAGATAACGAAGTTCGGCGGGGAGGTCGTGGAGAGCGGCGGGGACAGGATGAGGGTGCGCATCGACAGATCGAAAATATCAGATATCGCTGTCATGAACGGGGTGAGCTGGATAGAGAAATATGTGCCTCCTGTGATATTCAATGATGTGGCGGCGAACATCACCGGGGTTTACACTGAAAGAAATACGCATGGGCTGAACGGAAGCGGGCAGATTGTGGCTGTGGCTGATACGGGGCTGGATACGGGGGGTAATAATGCGACGATGCATGATGATATAGAGGGGAGGATTGTGCAGATATATGATATAGTGGGGGATGGCACCGCTGATTTAGATAGCGGGCATGGAACACATGTAGCAGGGTCTGTCCTAGGGAATGGGTCAAAATCAAATGGAACTTTTGCTGGGATGGCTCCGCAGGCTCGTCTTGTTTTTCAAGCATTAGGGGACTCAGTTGACAATTTTTATCTACCCATACCTTTCACGGCACTTTTCCAGCAGGCATATAGTGCAGATGCAAAAATTCACAGCAATAGCTGGGGATTCATTGGTTTATCTATACATGGGAATTATACATCCTATTCACAGGATGTTGACGGTTTTATCTGGAATAATTCAGATATGCTAATTGTTTTCGCGGCAGGAAATAACGGGAGTTACGGAGATAATTCTGTTCTTCCACCGGCTACCGCAAAGAATACACTTTCAGTTGGTGCCACTGAAAGCAGTCGTTTTGGAGGAAACATAAACACGAATGCATCTTTCAGCAGCATGGGACTTACAGATGATGGGAGGACAAAACCTGATGTTGTTGCCCCTGGGACATGGATAATATCTACAAGGTCGAGCGTGGCGCCTGCCGGGGGTCTATGGGGGGATTACAATAACTATTATAGATACAGCGGCGGCACCAGCATGGCAACCCCCATTGTCGCAGGCACAGCTGCTCTTGTAAGGCAGTTTTATGTGAGCAACGAATCCATTTTACCAAGCGCTGCGCTGATAAAAGCCACACTGATTAATGGCGCGGACAATCTAAGCCTCAGCCGCAATGCCCAGGGCTGGGGGCGCGTGAACCTCTCGAACTCCCTGTTCCCTGTAGCGCCACGAACAATGCGCTACCATGATAACACAACAGGACTGAGCACATCACAATCGTGGAACACCACCTATTACGTCAACAATAATTCTGAACCCCTGCGCGTAACTCTGGTGTGGACTGACTACAAAGGCAATCCAGCCGTTCTGAACCAATTGGTCAACAACCTCACGCTGAACGTGACAACTCCATCGGGCAGCTATTATATCGGGAACGGGGGCGACAGCGTGAACAATGTCGAGCAGGTGGAGCTATCATCCCCTGAGGTCGGATGGTACAACATAAAGATAGAAGGCACGAACATCCCACAGGGACCACAGCCCTTTGCAATTGTGATATTGGGAACGATTTCCAGTTATGGCGCTCCTTCGATCACAGGCTTTTCTCCATCTTCACCGGTCACAGATACCGCGGGCGCGGCGCGGACATTCAGTATCAATGCGGACCAGACCGTAAATGTGACATGGTACATCAACGGCTCGCAGGTGCAGTACAATGAGAGCGTACCTTCTGCTAACTACACCAATACCAGCGCAGTTGCTGGCGCATGGAACGTGACCGCATTAGCGAACAATACAAATGGCTCTGATATGAAGATATGGGACTGGATAGTGGAAGATTCTGTTATTGATTCATGCACTACGATATCGTCACCCGGAAGTTATGTGCTCAACCGGAGTATATTTAGCAGTCCAGAGAATACCTGCATTTATATCACCATCAACGACGTAACCTTTGATGGGCAAGGGAACACGATCGAAGGGCAGGGAGCTGAATACTCCTACGGTGTCTACATCAATGACGTTACAACGAATGTTACCATGAAAAATGTCAGAGTGATGAACTGGTATTATGGGATACACATCAATGGCTCCAATGGAAGCATCGTAAACAACACCGCGGGTTCGAACTATTATGGAATACACTTGATCAATTCCATCAACAATACAGTTGTCAATAACAATGTAAGTGTGAACAACGTTGGTATTTACCTGTCATCTGCTAATGATAATACATTTTACAATAACACTGCAAACTCGAATGCAGATCATGGGTTTTTCATAAAGCTTTCCGACAACAACAACCTGTCTGACAACAAGGCAAACTTGAACAGCTATGGATTCGGTCTTGATACCACATCCACCGGCAACATGCTTATGAATAATACCGCATTAAGTAACTCGCAGTGGGACTTCAAATCTACAGACAGTTCTGTGAATAATACAATCATTAATCTATCCATAAATCCGACGATCTCCTTTACAGGTAAGGACATAGCAATAAAATCCAACTCTTCACCTCCAGCGGATCCCAGCAGCTACAATAATATTAGCAAATACATCAACGCCACCAACACCAGCGCAGACTCCTGGCTCTTCCTGAACGTTAGCTATACAGAAAGCGATATTTCAGGATTGAACGAGAGCCTTCTGGGGATGTGGAAGCACAACGGTTCATGGTCGAAGGTGCATAACTCGGGTGTTGAAATTTCGCAGAATTATGTCTATGCGAACATAACCAGTTTCGGTATATTAGCAACTATGGTGGGTAGTTACGGTGCGAACCTGACAGTAACTGCACAGGCAAAGACAACAAAGACATTAACCAATGCAACCTATTATCTCAACCTGACCAATAATGGGACTGAGGGAGATTCCTATTCCCTGACTGTAGACAACGCAAGCAATGCTTCTGTTTCGCATCTTAATATTTCTTCTCAGGTTTATCTGGATCCAGGTGCTTCGAAGGTATTTGCTCTTAATGTCACCAATACTTCTGAAGGTATCTTCTATGTAAATGTCACAGCACGATCCAACAACGAAACCTCGAAATTCGCATATATCAATACAACTACGAACGTCGTGAGATACGGCGCCAGTCTGGTAAACATCTCCCTGCTCACCAATTCAACCAGAGTGGGAACAAATGCAACGTATATTCTTAACCTGACCAACAACGGAACAGCAGCCGATTCATATACCCTGGCTGTGGATAATGCGAGCGGCGCATCGGTCGCTGACATCAATATCTCCTCACCGGTTTATCTGAACTCCGGAGGTTCGCAGATATTCTCTCTTAACGTGACAAATACCACTTCAGGGAAATTCTATGTTAATATCACGGCGAGTTCCAATAACGACAGCACGAAGGTGGCGCATATCAACACAACAACCACCATACCTGTGGTAATTACTATTACAGCCCCAGCGAACAATACCAATACGACCGATAATAATGTCAATGTGACCGCGACCCTTGACAACACCGGCGCAGCCCAGTTGAACTGGCAGGGGCAGAACTATTCGATGAACGGCACGGGTACAAGCTTCTGGAAGAATATGACCGGATTGCTCAGCGGCAGTTTTAATTTCAGGGTATATGCTAACGGCACTTCAGGGAACTTCAATTTGACAGAGATAAGAACAGTTACTGTGAACCTTTCAAACATTACAAACGTATCCGGCGCTATCAACTCCACAACCGGTAATTTTAGCGCGGATATTATCCTGATTTCGCCCAGCGGGAATGTAACTGTCATCATATTCAATGGAACAAATGCAACAGTAAATGGCACTGCGCCCGGCAATATCACGATCGACTCACCCGCGCAGATAAATGCAACATTGACAGGTTATGATAGATTCGCAGGCGAGAACCTGACGCTTGACCCTTCTGAAACCCGGTTCATCCCTGATATACAGATGAGGTTCAACTATACAGATGCGCAGCTTACGGCGGCAGGAATAGAAGGCGCCTCTACACTGCGTATCAGATTCTACAACACCACAAGTCTGAGTTGGGTCGTTCTGACAACATATACACTAAATCAGACAGCTAAATACATTACTGCAAACTCCAGCTACTTTGGCACCTTTGCACTGATCGGCACAGCTTCGATCCCATGTACTACATGTGGTGGCACCAGTAGCAGCAGCGGCGGTGGTGGTGGAGGCGGCGGAGGTGGTACATCTGGCGAGAACTATTCCAACATCGAATTAAAAGAAAAACGAGACCTGTATATTTATAAAGACAGGATATCATCATACAAATTCAATACAACTGACCCTATAATATACGTCAACATAACAGGCAACATCAGCGCAGGTGAGGTCACGACAATGGTGGAGGTGCTGAGAAATACATCTTCTATCGTAAAGAACAATTCTGTGCCTGGCATTGTGTATAAGAACATGAACATCTGGGTCGGAACTTCTGGTTTTGCAACCCCGAAGAACATACAGAAGGGAGTGATCAGTTTCAGAGTACTGAACTCATGGCTTGAGGATAAAGAACTTGCCTCAGGAGATGTCCGCCTGGTAAAATGGGATGGAAACATATGGGCGGAACTTGTCACCTACGAAACAACAAAGGACAGCGAGCATGTTTATTATGATGCTGTAACGGATTCTTTCTCACCTTTCGCCATCACGGTGTTCAGATCATCTGTTCCGTCGGTCGAGGTAACAATGATCCCTGTCACGGAACATAAAAAGCCGGCACTGGAAGAAACCGATATAAAGCTTGAAAAGACATCAGGATTTAATGGTGTTTTATTAGCGACGACTGTGGTTCTTGTTATGATAGTGACAATACTTGCAGCCGTTTACATGAGAGAAAGAAAGAAAATATAGGCATTCTCTGATAGGATTATCTCGTATAAACTCCGATAAAGGCACACAGAGTCGCGCTTCTGAAGTGCGCATCCATGTTTATCTACTTCACCATCACCGAACCGAACGTGAAACCCTCTAGTTCGACAACTTTTTTCCACAACTCCATGCATTCGCAACTGAGACCTTGAAAAACCCCGGTATCCTGCGTTAGCGAGAAAACACGTATCGCCTCAGCAACATCAGTATCGCACTTCCCGCAGTTATGCGGCCCGCGCTTTGAACCTGCAGCCACGGGGTCTGACATGATAACAGTGCCAGGGTTGGCTTCTTTTCCCAGCTTCAGGATTTCCACCGCGCTCCAGAGCCACGGAGGGCGATAATCGCCGCGCTCGAACATTTCGTCCATGAGCGTTCCTTTCTGGACATTGCAGAGATTGACCGATATCGTTCCTGCATACTTTGCTGCATCATTTATTGACTGTAATATATCTTTTACTGCATCTCCTTCAGAAATGAACGGCGGTTTAAGAAGAAGATATGCTTTGACTGTTGAATTTTCCTTCTCGGCGAACTCACTTGCACTCACAAAATCTGCGAACGTGAAGCCTTTGTTGATGCAGTCTTTCCTGATCATATCATTGCTCGTCTCAAGACCGACAGCCACCTCAAACCTCTTACCCAGCGCTTCTGTGCATTCAGACACCTTCTCCTGCGTCACATATTCAGGTCTTGTCTCTGCAATGACCTTTTTCACCCTGGCATCTGCACCAAGGCGCGAGAGCATTTCTATTCTGGTAGCAGTGGGTATCTCGCCGTCATCAAGAAAGCTGCCTGAAGTGAATATCTTAACAACGAATTCCTCATCCCTGCAGCGCGACAGGGCATGCTCAAACTGCTTTATCAGATCATCGTGCGACGGCGCACTTCGCGAGCTGTCATACACGTAGCCGCACATGGTGCAGTTGTTCCAGCGGCAACCTGTTGTCTGGAAGATCACAGTGAGAGTAGCTATGGGCTTACCGTCAAGGATGTCCTTGCCTGTCCAGACCGCTGTGGGCCTATCAGGGGGATTGAATTTTATCTTCTGCCGTGAGCGGATATCACGTACGACTGTGGTAAGCGACATAGTTTTACTCATTGATGCGGCGGCAGATAAAACCAGCGGAACCCGGTCTCTGGAAAGGCAGCGATGATTTTAAATTTAACAATGATTCTTGAGATAGTTTTAATAGATTGAAAATAAAATTGAATATGAGTTGTAATAAAACACATCTTGGATTTGGGTGGATGTTTGATTAAAACTTAATCATAGAAATTATTTCAGAGATGCATGATTATGGC
This sequence comes from Methanobacteriota archaeon, assembly GCA_018900975.1. GTDB lineage: Archaea > Halobacteriota > Methanosarcinia > Methanosarcinales > Methanoperedenaceae > Methanoperedens. Next base: position 3,164 of record JAHIFK010000329.1, on the reverse strand, counting down.
AGAAAACAATCCAGCATTTGAGCGGCTTGAAGATCAGCTTGCCTGGTATGATACCAAAAGCATGGAGAACCAGAAATGGTATAAACGGCTAAAGGTAGCTGAAATAATCGCAGCAGCTATTATTCCATTCGTAGCTGGTTTTGAGGGGCTCGGCATTATTACGGGAATCCTCGGCGTTCTCATCGTCGTATTCATTGGAATACAAAGCTTGAACCAATATCATGACAATTGGATATCATATCGTTCCACTGCTGAGAAATTAAAACATGAAAAGTATCTCTGGCTATCAAAAGCCGGACCTTATAAGGATGCTAAGAATCCTGAAGTGACGCTCGCTGAAAGGGTGGAATCTTTGGTTTCTAAAGAGCATGCAAAATGGGAGGCAACGATGGAAAAGACAGCGAAGGAGCAAACGAAATGATTTGAATATGAGAAAGATATTTCTAACATAAAAACCGTTAAAAACATATTGACTTAACAAATTGGTGGGTTTTGTGGTAAACGCATTTGGGGTTGTATAAAAATATGAATATTAGGTTTGAACCATTACATGGTAAAGAAGAAACTGCCTTAGGCAATGCTTTCATATGCTGTTCTGAAGATAATTTTCATAAAATAAAAGAAAAAATCTTAGATGAATTAGACTCGAAAGAAATTCCTTATTTTATACCTCAAGAAGATATATTTAGGTCAGCCAAGTTTATGCAAGCACTCAATAGAGCAAGTTGCGGAGTAATTACTTTGGCACCACAAAGTATAAACTCACCTTGGATTTTGTTTGAATCAGGCGTACTAATAGGAAGAAAGATTCCTATTATTCCCTTCATAATGGATGTTTCTGATAAAAAAGATGAAAGGGATAATTTTATAAAACAGTTGCCCAGATTCATAGAACAATATCAATTAGTAATTGAAGATATTGATACATTAATTGATCTTATAAGTGCCCATATATACAAATTCTCAAATATATTTGGAAAGGAATATGAAGAATTAAATAATAGAGTTTCAAATAAGTTAAATCAAGTGAAATTAACTTTAAAATTCGAAAATGTGGATAAAGGTTTACAGAACAATTTAGGATTTGGTTATCAAATAATAAGGTTCGGAACGTGGAATTTAATTAAAAATGAACCAAAGTATTTGTTTAGTTGGGATGAAGTTCCAGGAAATGATAATAAACGACTTTTAGAATTTCTGAAACAAAATTTTAATATTGATTGGTTGGAAATTGCTAAAGTTGAAAAATTCGAAGATGGTAGAACTATAAAAATATCTGCTGAAAATGATTCTCTTTCACTAAGACTTAACAATGAAAAAACCGAAGTAAATCTGAAAATCGATGATGGTAGGACAGATAAATTTCTTGTTAAGACGGAAAATGGCATACTAAAAATAAAAAATTCAGAAATGGATGAAACGGATAGGGTTCATAAAATAAATTTCATTGATAAGATTTCATATGAGACAAATAATAATGCATTGAAAGTAGAATATATATTGCCTGTACATAGAAAATGGGGATTAACTTTTAAATTATTTGTAGATGTAGATAATTTGGAAAAACTCAATACTGTTATGGGTATTTTGGAACGTAATGGGTATCAAAAAATGAGTCAAAGCAAATCAGGTGAAAAGCAAAGGATTTATTTTTTAATTCCTGACGACAAATGCAAAATAGTTGAAGAGCCCGATAAAATATTGAATAATTATTTAAATCCTTTCGCAATTGCCGATCAAAAAAACAATTTTCAGAATGTGTAGTGGGAGGTAATAGAAAATGGATCGTAAAATGAATATTTGGTTTGAACCATTACATGGTTTAGAGCAGCCTGTAGGTACTACATTCATATGTTATTCCAGAAAAGATTCCCAAAATGTAGAAAAAATTTTACACAAATTTGGCTCGAGAGGAATCCCATATTTTATAGATGTTGAAGGTATAAGTGGCGGAGAAATGTGGTTACATAAATTAGAACAAGCGTTAGATAATGCAAGTTGTGGTGTCATTGTATTAACGCCCGAAAGTATAAAGTCACCTTGGGTTTGGTTTGAAACTGGTGAGTTGTTTGGCAAAAACACACCTATAATTCCTTTCATTATGGGTTTTTCTGACAAGAAAGATGAAATAGAAGATTCTATTCGAGATTTACCTCAATTTATACATCAATTTCCTATAGTTAAAGACATTGATCACTTGATTAAAGTTGTAGAGACCCATACACTTAATATTTCAGATATATTCCTTGATGAAAAGTTGAATGGAAAAGTCTTACCTAAATTAAAACAAGCGAAATTAATTTTAGTTCTTGAAGATGATGCAGATAGATATCTTTTGAATCGACGATTGAAATTTGGTTTTAAAATTGTGAGGTTTGGTAGATGGGATTTTATAGTTAACGAACCTCATAATTTAGATATTGATGAAACTGAAAGAGCAGATAAAATAATTTACATTGATAAGCTTTCACATGAGAAAAACTCCAGTGTATTGAAAGCTGAATATATATTACCTGTACATAAGAAATGGGGGTTAAGCTTTAAATTATTCCTAGAATGTTATGATATGAAAGAAATTAATAAAATTACAAGCATTTTAGAACGAAATGGTTTTAAGGTTGATCAAAAAGAGGAAGGTGAGAAGAATAGGATTTTTTTTCTTATTCCGCATGAAAAATGTAGGATCGTTGAAGATGATGATGGAACCTCGAACAATTATTTATATCCTGTGTAGAAAAATGGTAGTTAAAAATTCGATATGATTGTCGATGCTTCTGCATACGCGCCTGATCTTTCTACATTTCAGGAGAAGGCTCGGCTTTTCATCACCTTTCGGGGGCATGATAAACGCCTATCGTTTGCAGTAGAGTAAGCAAGAGGTCTTTCAACCTCCTACTCCTCATCAAACCGAACGAACCGATTTCCGGTATTCGGCTTTCATCTGGCATATCCCATATCAGGAAGCAGATATATCGCCTTGATACATCCCCAGATTTTGTTTTCAGCAGTTATTCGACAATCCTCACGATCTTTGCCAGATGGCGTTTTCGCTTACTCTTTTCGGCGGCTTACCTTTCTGGTATGTTGTTATCCGATTGTTCTTATCGTGCTGTCAACCTCTTCTTTATCCAGATCAGAACCCCTTCGCTGGGACAGGTTTTCCT
>JAHIFK010000328.1 GCA_018900975.1 Methanobacteriota archaeon | reverse complement strand
TGCATGATCCCTCAATATAATATTATATTTTATAATATAAATATTTATCCCAAACAAAAAAGATTATTATTAATAAAAACTAATCTGACAAAGTCAAGCTATTTCCAGTGATTTTATGGTCTCTAAGAGATACGGCAGTTTATCCGGCCCGTCCACAGCCTCTGCAATGACAAGCACATTATGAGGGATATTATTTACATCCAATTCTTTCTGACCTATCAGAAGTTTCAGGGTTTCAATAGAATATTTTTTGTCCTTGATTATTAAATGCTCCATGCCTACCACACTATTCTTTATCTACCTGGTACTATATTAGCCAGACGGAGAGATAATGGAAACACCTGTAATTCTAAAGACAAATTATAAAGGGAATATAAAAGAGTATTTTGCGATACCCGCAGGAAAACTGCATACAGACCTGGGGGTAATTAACCTTGATGAATTGCATGCCAAATCTTTCGGGGACACGATACGCTCGCATCTTGGCGCAGAGTTTGTGATCCAGAAGCCAAAAGCGCCTGATTTTTTCAAGTATGCAAAAAGAACCGGCGCGCCCATGATGCCAAAGGATATCGGCATTATTATTTCAAATACTGGCTTATGCTCTTCCGATCATGTGCTGGACGCAGGGACGGGGTCTGGTATCCTTGCGATATATCTTGGCGGGATCGCGAAAAAAGTCGTAACGTATGAGATACGTGAGGAATTCATGGAGGTTGCCAGGCGCAATATTGCCCTTGCGGGTCTAACAAATATCGAATTGCGACATGGAGATATAGCTGTGGAGATACAGGGTCTGGATGAGAAATTCGATTTGATAACCCTGGACACAATGGATGCGTCAAAAGTGATACCTCATGTCCCCCGTGTTATATATCCGGGAGGTTATCTTGCCACATATTCCCCCTTTTTTGAACAGGCAAAAGAAATCAGGGGAGCCATTGATAAAACCGGATTTACAGAGGTAACCACCATCGAGATAATTGAACGCGAGATATCTTTTACGGACAGGGGAACGCGTCCTTCAACTTCACGTGTGGGCCATACGGGGTTTATTACGATAGCAAGATATTAGTCTAAAAACCAAAATAAACTATCAATTACAATAGAAACCATACTAAACATAAAAAACCTTCATCAGGTTTATATCGAAAACGGATATATTGGTGGAGACATATGATCAGAATTGCAGTGTTTCTTCTAACTCTTTCACTTGCCCTCACAATAACTACTTCAAGTGGAATTTCTTTGAACCAGGTAGATATTCCAAATATTTCTATCAATAATATTACAAAAAACAATATAATCTCATGGTATCCACAGGTCATTGAATATTTGTATGTGAATGAAACGAAAGTTGAGGCTGTGGAATACTCGATCACATTCCATGAACAGATAGCTGAAAGCCGCTGGACTCTGGATGGGCATTCCGTTGATGGCTCAAATGACAACAATAAGTATTATTATCTGCACACATGGGATGAGGCGAGCAGAGGATTCCATAAAGTTACATATGAAGGAATAACCGCCGGGCATAAGACAGAATTTAAGTGGTATGTTAATGTATATGAAATAGGGGGGGACGGCGATGGCAGTATATTTGAGGTGATCAGTGACATGCTTGAGAACCATGCAGTGGAATTGAAGCTCAGGAGGTTCAGGGACCAATTGTCAAATAATGATGATCAAGTTGAATTCGGTGCCCAGAATGTCAGGTGGTTGCATGATGAGATTTCAGAACGTCAGATCACGCGTGAGGTCCTTGATCTGGATTTCAGGAATGGCAATCTCACCTTTGAAGAATACGTTGCATCCCGAAAGGAGGTGCAGGTAGAAACAAGATACTATATGAAACTTGCACAAGAAATGGCAGGAATTATAAGGAATGAATTCAATAATCAAGAGCTTGGGAGAGAATTTGAAAATTTCTCATTTACAGAGGAGGATTGGGCTTGGAGTGAGCAGGTGAATGAAAAAATCAGGGAGAGGCAATCAATAACAAAAATCGATACAAATAAATATAATAATAAAAGTGATCCAGAAAAGGACTGATCAAACTAACGGTAGAAAATCTTATTAATGATGCAAACAAGTTCTGTAATAATGAGGGCAGTCCTTTTAATTATTTTATTCCTCCTAGGGGGACAAACAGCAGGAGCGCTGGCTCAGGGAACTGGCCAGAGCTTATTCACGACAATAGATATACATGAGAATGGAAATGCATTCTGGACCACAGAAATGCGAACGCTACTTTCCACAAAGTCCGGGATAAGCGAATGGAATTTATCAATAAAAGACACCAATAAGACAAAGAAGGAGCTTGAAGATTTCAGCAATGGTATCAACAGGAAGATCCGTTCTGCGGAGAATTATTCTCACCGTTCAATGATGGCCAGGGATTTCAATATTTCCTATGAAACGATCAATATCCAATCTGATACTTACGGTATCATTCGTTTGAGTTTTGAATGGGTGGGGTTTTCATTGTATAATGATTCAAGAATCATAATCGGAGATGCATTTTCAGAAGAGAGGATGCCATCATCCAATGATGTGCTTATTATAAAAATACCGAAAGGATATGATGAGGTAAATGCAACGCCTGTTTTTGACAGGCAAGATGGCAACAGGCTAATATGGGATGGTAAAACGTACAACAGTTTTGCAAAAGGGGAGCCGAATATCATTCTACAACGTAAGGCCATAGTTCAGGAACCATTCCCATTTATGATAATTGTCATTATTATTCTGATTGGTGCAGGTTTATTCATTATCTGGATCAAACGGGATTATTTCTGGAAAAAAACTATTGAAGGTGTAGAAAAAAGACAGAACCTGGATATGAAAACAGTTCAGACTGGCGAAGTAACCTCTGTAACGATGGGAGCACCAGCTCAGACTGGAGCAGATATTGCCGAAGGTGTGGGAGAGGTCAAGCCTGCACAGGCTGGAGTGGTAATTGCCTTAGGGGAGGAAGGGGACCAAACGGGTGAGGAAGAGGAAACGTATTCAGGCAGCTTTAATGAACTTCCTGACATTACAGAAGATATCCTTGGTGATGAGGAAATGATAGAGAAGTACCTTGCTAAAGTCGGAGGACAGGCGTATCAGACTGGTATAGTTAATGAAAGTGGTCTTTCAAAGTCTAAGATCAGCATAGTTCTTGCCAAGATGAAAGATGAAGGACGGATCATCAAAATACGTAAAGGCAAGGAGAATATAATCAGGTTGGTAATGAAGAAAAAAGAAGAAGAAAAAGGAACAGTCTAAATCCACCGATTAAAAATCAAACAGCGATCTCTGTGATTTTGTTTCTTTTTTTACTTCGACTTCAGGTTCTTCGTCACTTGCATCCTCTGTCACGCTATCGCTCTTTGCGCCAAAACCACCGAACAACTCAATTTCGTGCTCTGTTTCTTTTTCTATCATCAACTGGGCGTCGTCGAATATCTTCTTGATTTTCTTTGTCATGGATTTTGATCCTGAAAGGAACGCTATCTCCTCAGGCTCAAGTCCTAGCGCAGCTGCAACTGAAGGCGCATATTCATCATTCTGTATCGCCATCCTGAAAAACGGGAACAATTGTGAGCGGGTATAACTCATAGAAATATGACAGTAAGTCCCGATCTTTTTTGCAACTGAGTCGCGTATGCCGCGCATGCCCTTTGTCTGCCCAAGCTTTCTCCACAGCGAAGGGGACTGGTACTTCACGAACCCTTGATAACGGTTCGTCCTTGCGACCATGATCCCTGAGGTCATCAAAACGCTTGCATACCTCCACATATTATAGTTTTGTCTCCTTTTGACCCTGCCCAGGAACAGGGACGCCCTTGAAAGATAATAATATCCTCTCTCAAGGTCGCAAGGAGCTGCATATTCCAGAGGGAGGTTCTCGTCTACCCACTGGATAAGGTCTTCAGGGTTCTCATCCAGACCAAATGTGGCTTTATGGGCTTCATTGATATCAGTCCCTTTAAAGATCTTTGCCATCATCTTGAATATGTTCTCTTTTGTATCCCGCTCGCCTGTTGCTATGTCGCCAGGTTCGAGCTTGTTCTTTCCCTGGGCAGCAGCCTGGAGGTCGTTTATAGCGCTTCTAAGGTCGCCTCCGGCATTCTCGGTGAGCTTATCAAGAACCCCAAGACCACAGGTCACCCCTTCTGCCTCAGCTATCCTTTTCAATGCAGGTATCATGGAACGTGACAACACGGAATTGAACTGGATGGGTCTGCATGCGCCCCTTAGTCCGGCTGACATTTCATAAAGCTCATTTGCAATAAGAATAATTGGCTGGTTGGTTTTCTTTATGAGTCCAACTATCGCCTTTTCCCCTCCCCTGTCTGATGTGCCGTGTATGTTGTCAGCTTCATCCATTATCACGAGTCTCTTCTTACCCGCGCCTTCAAGTGTGCTCATCTGCGAAGCTGACCCCACGACTTTTTCTATTATATCCGCTGTGCGCTGATCGCTTGCGTTAAGCTCCATTACCTCCCATCCCATATCATGCCCCAGTGCATGCGCCACCGTGGTCTTGCCTGTACCTGCTCTTCCGTAAATGACAACAGCCCTGTCTTTCGGTATCCCCTTCTCCCAGCTATGTGCCCACTGCTTGAGTTCTTCCACTGCCTTATTATGTCCTATGACCTGCGAAAGCGTCTTGGGGCGGTATTTTTCTGTCCAGTCAAGGGATGTCATGATAAATGTTTTACAAACTGTATTGCTTAAATACATATCCCTTCATAAAATAGGTGATGAAACTGAACGCGCTCCAGCTTTTGACGAACTCTGCCATAATGATGTCTATCATTTTCATTCCACTGTTCGCGCACGATATCGGGGCTTCTGGCTCACAGATAGGATTAATCGTTGCAGTATACGCAGCATCTATTTTCATATCCACATACATATTCAGCAGGGCTTCTGATTCCCTGCGCCCGAAGACGCTTTTATATGTCGGTTTTTTGAGTTCCACAGTGACGTTCTTTATCCAGATGTTCGCATCCGACCCTTTCACTCTCGGAGTTATAAGGGCACTCACCGGGTTCAGTATTGGCATCTATCCTGCGGTGATGATACTTTATGTCGTCAACTCCAGGCAGAGCATAGGGAAGTTCAGTTCATTCATGCCGCTTGGCTGGGCTGTGGGAAACATGATGGTTTTTTTTGTAGCAGCTTATTGGGAAGTTTTTGCGAAAGATCAGATATCAGGGACAGGTGAGGTCTACAGGGATATTTTTGCCCTTGCGTCTTTGTTTTATGCAATTTCTTTTTTGATCGCACTTACGCTTCCCGATATTGAAATGAAAGCAAAAAAGAAAGGAGATTATTTTTCAATTGCAGTGCTTAAAAAGAACTGGGACATATATTTCGGGTTTTTCCTGCGCCAGATAGGAGCAAACAGCGTCTGGGTCATCTTCCCGCTTTATCTTGTAAGCCTTGGAGCGAATAAATACGAGGTTGCTTTAATTTATACAATTAACCCTGTGCTTCAGTTTTTCATTATGAGAAAGCTTGACAAATACGATACAAGACCTCTTATCAATGTAGGCTATCTTGTCTCAGCTGCGGCTTTTCTTGCTTTCATGCCTCTGACAATATATTATCAGGCTATCGCTGGTATGATCCTTATTGCAGTTTCTTATTCATGCCTTTATGTGGGTTCCACGGCTTTCCTCATAAAAAACAACGAAGATAAAGGAACAGCCGCAGGATTGCTCTATTCCATGATGGCCCTGGCATCAATAATCGGTTCAATCCTGGGCGGTATCCTCCTTGAGCATTTTGGCTTCAGGTTGGTGATGGCAGCAGGGTCTTTTTTTGCGGTTCTGGGGTATCTGGTCGTTCGGTTTAAGCGTTTTGAGGGAACATGAAAGCAAAACTTCGCGGTCACCATCTCATATGCCTCAATTTCTTCAGGGGCGAAGGCTATTCAGAGGATTTCATCAGGAACATCTATTCTGTTATCGAAAAGGAGAAGATCGAAATCGTCTATGGACCTGATGATGTCTGTAAGGAGTGCCCGTATTTGAAGGATAACAGGTGTAATAATCCGGAATACTCCGACGAAATGATACAGCATCAGGACATGGAAGCCCTGAGGTTGCTTGGATTCAAGCCAGGAATGAGGATTGATTGGAGGATGATATCCGATAAACTGCCCGGGATCATCGGGGATTGGAAAGATCAGTTTTGCGGGGAATGCGGGTACAGGAATGTCTGTTTTGGGTGATCCCTGTTCCTATTAACGCTTCGTACTCACATAAGCTGCCATGAAGCCCTCAGAATATTCTTTTTTATCGATATGGAATCCCGCTCTTTCAAGCAATCCTTCCATTATCCACCCCAGTGTAGTATATTCCTCCCTGACCGCGGTCTCGACATCAATTGCCGTCTCATCACCAGCAGCATTCCTGATACCATCGACCCATTCGTCGAAAAAATCCTTATAACCATCAACCTCGAAGGAATACACAGTATCCCTGAGGTAAAACCTCCCTCCATCTTTCAGCAATGAATATACGCGCCAAAGTGCTATAATTTTCCAGAAATCAGGGAGGTGATGCAGTGCGAGTTGCGACAATACAGCATCAATCGGCTCTCCTGAATGTTCATAGGTCAGGAAACCGGCGTTATGGAACTCGATGTTCTTTACATCCTGTCCTGCAGCAGCTATCGTAAATTCTCCTGTTCCGCATCCGACCTCAAGGAGGGTCTGGTCCTGTTCAATATTTAAAGCAGTGAAGATTTTTTCAGTTTCTTCCCCGATGTCCCGCAACTTCTGCATGCGTGCATCGTATGCTTCTACCTCTCTTACATCTGCATAATCTGTACCGACCTGCTTCATTTCATCGTAATGCCATCCATGGTATTGTATCATAAGGATATCCCACCTAATATTTGACCATGATAAAGATAAATTATCTTAATTCTGTAATTGAACAAGAAAATTTTTAAACATGTCAATATATTATCACTACATGCACACCCCCGAACTTCTCTCCCCTGTAGGCAGCAAAGAATCCCTCATCGCAGCAGTCGAGAACGGCGCTGACGCAGTGTATTTCGGCGGCACGCTTTTTTCCGCGCGGCAATACGCCTCGAACTTTAACCGCGAAGAGCTTGAATGGGCTATCGATTATGCGCATGCAAGAGGAGTGAAAGCATACGTGACAGTGAACACGCTTATAAAGGATCCTGAGCTTGACGAAGTCTGTGATTACCTTCATTTCCTTTGCAGCGCCGGCGCAGATGCGGTTATCGTGCAGGATATTGGCATCCTCAAATTATTGCGGGAACAGCTTCCACAGCTTCCTGTCCACGCCAGCACCCAGATGACAATTCACAATGCAGAGGGAGTGAAGTTCTTGCAGGAGATGGGCGTAAAGCGTGTAGTTCTGGCGCGTGAGATGTCGCTTAAGGAAATAAAACAGATCAAATCCGAAACAGGTATGGAAATTGAAACCTTCATCCACGGCGCTCTCTGTTTCTCATATTCAGGACAGTGCCTCTTAAGCAGCATGATAGGAGGACGGAGCGGCAACCGCGGGTACTGTGCCCAGCCGTGCAGGAAGAAATACCGGGCAGGCGAAATTGAAGGTTATCTCCTGAGCCCGAAAGACCTTAACATGAGCCAGCATATTCCCGATCTAATAGAGGCAGGCATTGATTCATTCAAGATAGAAGGCAGGATGAAGCGTCCTGAATACGTTGCCGGAATAGTGAGGGTGTATCGCAATCTCATTGACAGGCATGTTGAGGTGCCTTCCAGATTCATGGTAACAGATGATGAAAAACACACTCTGCGCCAGTTGTTCAACAGGGGATTTACTACCGGGTACTTTTTCGGAAATCCAGGCAGCGAATTGATGAGCCGTAAGTACCCGCATAACCGGGGGACTCGTATTGGTATGGTAGTTGATTATGAACCACGAAACAGGATGGTATCGATAAACCTCAAGGCACCGCTTCGGACAGGGGACGGCATCGGGATAGGGGTGCGGGATACTGGCTTGACCGTGAAAGGGATGTTTATCGGTAAAAAGATTGTAAACACAGCTGATCAGGGATCAACTGTAAATGTGCCTCTTGAAGACGAGGTCGAAACAGGAGAGCCTGTTTTCAAGACTTACGATTCTTTACTTATGGCAACGCTTGAAGTAAAAAATATCATAAAAATTCCAGTAAATATGTCTTTTATAGCCCATGTTGGTGAGCCGGTCAAACTCCGGATCAGTGACACTGAAAATGAGATCAATACCCAGGGCAGTTGCGCCAGCAGAGCAGAAAGTAAACCAATTTCAAAGAGCGCAATTACAGAGCAGTTGAAAAAGCTCGGTAACACTATTTTTGAAGCGGGGGAGATAGCTTTTGAAATTGATGATAACATTTTCATACCCGTTTCAGAGATCAACTCTCTTCGCAGGGAAGGTATTGACATGCTTCTGCAATTGCGCCTCCAAAAGTGGAAAAGACCATGCAGTAAACCGATCATTCATTCGGGAATAAAGCATGTAAAATCCACACGTCCGATATTAGCTGTAAATTCCGGCTCTATTGAATCTTTTAAGGCCGCGGTTGACGGCGGCGCGGATATGGTTTACATTGGTTGTGACGTTTTTATGAATGGTAAACCGCAGATGAAGGCGCCCAGAGTCGCGAGCCTCCAGAGTCACGCCTCTGGAGGGCGTGTACACGTATGCCCTGCAGGGCATACGTGGGCGCGGAGTCGAGAACCCGCAGGGTTTCGAAGCGGCGCATCCACGTCAACCGTTGCGCCAGTTGACGTCGCACACACGTATGGCTCACCGCCATACGTGGATATCGCTGGGCGATATGCCCCCGCAGGAGCATACGTGTCTATGCATTGCGGCGGGCATGACGCCGATGAACGCAGATTTGTTGAAGGGGATGATTACCGTCACGCGATTGAATATGGCCGGAAAAAAGGTGTCAAAGTATTTTTCAGCATACCGCGGATCGTAAAAAATATTAATGAGATTTCGAACTTTTTTTCACCGCAAAGAACGCAAAGTGACTTATCACCTGATGGTTTCGTTGTTGCTAATTCAGGTGTCTTATATCATCTACGCAGAACGGAAACTGCAGCGCCCGTTGTAATCGATTATCCATTCAATATTTTCAACAGGCTGACAGTGGAATATCTATTAAATTACAGCCAGAGAGTAACCCTCTCGCCTGAACTCACTCTGAAAGAAATAAGTAACCTGACGTCTTATGGCTCAACAGAATGTATCGTACAAGGTAATTTCCCTCTAATGGTCTCAGAGCACGGACTTGTCAGAGGTTTATTTCCAAAAGGTCCTGGTGAAGTATGCCTGAAAGATGAAAAAGGTTTTGTCTTTCCTGTAAAAACCGACCGTAATGGAAGAACATATATTCTGAATTCGCGTGAGCTGTGCATGCTTGAATATGTACCCGACCTTATTAAAACAGGAGTTGATTGCCTTAGAATAGAAGCAGGAACATATGACCGGTTAAAGACTAAAAAAATTACAAGAGCTTACAGGGATGCAATAGATAATTGCGGTGTTAAAATGAAATGCAGCGATTTCGGGGATCATACAACAGGTCATTATTTCAGAGGTGTGTTATGAAAATATTTTTCGCAGGTTCGATCCGGGGAGGGCGCCAGTTGGTGCCAACGTACCAGTACATTATCAGATTCCTGAAATCCAGGGATTTTACTGTCATCAGCGAACATGTGGCTGCTGAGGGTCTTGAAAAAGTGGAGGCTAAAATGACAGAGCAGGAGATATACGAAAAAGACGCTAACTGGATAGAAGAAAGCGATCGTGTTGTGGCTGAGATCACAGTTCCGTCTATTGGCGTGGGATACGAGATCTGCCATGCTGCCAGGCATAAAAAGCCTGTGCTTTGCGTGTATCAGGAAGGAACAAATGCATCAGCGATGGTGCTGGGGAATAGTACTGGGTATGTAACCGCAAAATCATATTCAGATAAAAACCAGCTTGAAGAAATACTCCTGGAATTTTTAAACAGCAGGGAAGTATGAATAATTCGAGTTCTTTTATAAATCTTAGACTTGCTGCTTTTTTTTAAGTTTTCTCAATATTTTAAGCCACTCAATCATAAAGAGAACTAATCCCAGGAGCGCCATCATTTCAAAAAATTCATAAGTTGTATAATCATCAATTATGCTGCCTAATATCCTGTCCATATGGATTGGTTATGTTTTATTTGTTTATAATGATTATGTATGGTAAATCATCCATTTTATCAGATAAACTAAATAATCATCGGCCTGGAAGTTCAACCTTTTATTGTCACAGATACGAAATCCGCACGGATTTCGTATCCGTGGAAATCCATCAGATCCGTGCAATCTGTGTTATACGTCGCTGGCATTAACTATATATGTATTCAATCACTATCTTTTAAATACAGATACTTATGGGCTCCACAATAACCACCCGCGTGCCGGACGACATCGATAAGAAAATAAAGAACATCTCACGCATAGAGCACCTTGATAAATCAACCGTAGTGCGCCGCCTCCTGAGCAAAGCTGTGCAGGATTGGCAGATAGACCATGTTCTGGATCAGTATAAGGACGGCAAGATAACTATAGGAAGAGCAGCCCAGATGGCTGGTGTGCCGCTTCGCGAGATGATAGCACTCGCAGCAAAGAAAGGCATTCCCTTCCAGTACGACCTTGATGACCTGAAAGAAGACTTTCAGGCAGCAGAGAGTCTATGATAGTCAGCAATTCCACCGTACTTATCTATCTTGCAAAGATAGGGAAGCTTGGTCTTTTAAAGAAATTATTCAAAAAGATCATGATACCCGCCGAAGTATTCAACGAAGTCGTTATAAGAGGAAAAGAACTGCAGAATTTCGATGCCTTCATAGTAGAAAGATCAGTAGAAGAGGGCTGGATCGAAGTAAAAGATATCACAGCAAATGAAGAACTAGAAAGTTTCGGGATCGACCTGGGAGAGGCGCAGGCAATATCCCTCGCTAAAACACTTGGAGTACCGGTTCTCCTTGATCAGACGCATGCGAGAATTGCCGCCAGGGCGCTCGGGTCAAGAAAAGGATGAGCCCGTAAATCGAGATATTGATCAGCGGGATGATCGACGCCTTGCCGACATCAAAGAAGAGCAGAGCACCGAGGATCGCAACCAGCACAGAGATGTTGAAACACGCCTGAGCGATGCGCTTCACGCGACCAGGGACGCGGGTCTTACGGATCCCGGAGAAGTTGTAGAACGCGAGACCAATGATGGCGGCGCCGAGAACGACGTGCAGGTAGATCAGTACCTGCGAGCCAAAAGGTGTCATCGCAAGGAGGAACTCGATCAACACGATCCAGATCATTGTGTACAGAGCAGCCCATAGCTTCATTTTAGCCTGCTCCCACGGAGAAAAATGTGGCTAAAGATAACTCTTTTATAAAATACATCACACTTTTTGCCATAACTCTCCGTTCTGTTAATTTGAATACTGATATACTTAAATCTTTTTGAAGGGCTTCCTCGGGGGCATATCGGTGCAAGTTGATAAATATTTAAAGAGCAATAATTATGTGGCGATTAATAAAGAGCCACCTCTGCTGCACTGGGCTTATATGTTGACGGCAATTGTGAGATAAAGTGCAAATTGAATTAAGCGAATTGAATGCTATCATGAAAGCCTTCTTTGCCTGACAATTTGAATATGATCGAGATCACAAAGAAAATCGCACATGAATATTAATAGTATTTCAGTTATAGAATTAATTATTTTAATTACGATACTCCAGATCTTCCCCTTCCTAATTTATGGCATCGATAAATTGTTTTCTTAAGGATCATTGTGCTGGTTTCTTTAGGTTTGATTTTGATGACTATACCCGACAGTCCTGCTGTAGAGTACTTTATTCAGGCTCTACATTCGCTTTTTTTGAGATAACGCTCTTTTTCACTAAATATGCATCCGCAGTACTTCTGCATATAAAGTTCAAGAGCCTTTGCGATCTCGCGCGATTCCCCATAACCTTTCCTGAAATCCTCGTAATAGAATCCGATCCCATTCTCATCAGCGATCTTTTTTCCGACCTCAGCAAGCATTTCATGCTTCTGGTATGGGGATATCAACAGCGTGGTCGTGAAAGCATCGAACCCCAGTAAGCTCGCTGTCTTTGCAGTTTCAGAGAGGCGCAGAGTATAGCAGAACCTGCACCTGTCTTCTTCATCAAGGGCGCCGCGAAGATAGTTCTCGATGTCATAATCATCTTTATATATCACTTTTGCAGACCGGAGTTCTACATACTTTTCAAGCGCTATCTTACGGCTCTTATACTCCTGATAGGGGTGAATATTGGGGTTGTAGAAGAAGCCTGTAACCTCGTGCCCTTCTTCTTCCAGCCGTTTATGAGGGTATGTAAAACACGGCGCGCAGCAGATGTGAGTAAGAATTCGCATATATCAGACTGTGCATGTCATATCTTAATCTTATGGATTTCAAGAGAACATAATTTAAGACAGGATAAACAGGATCGACAGGATACAAGCCAATATTGCATATCCTGTTTATCCTGTAAACACTGCCAAAAGGTTCAGTCTATAGACTCAAACAGATTGTAGTCATTCATGTAACTCCGATATCGTTGCCATGGGGCTTGCGTTGCGTAGCATGTATCTTGTTTCGCAGAATATCCCCTTATTTGCCGAGGCGCGGGTGAGTGCTTACCATGATGGAAAAAATGAGCGAAACTATTATGTGATTAATAACCATATATGAAATAGACATGATGATAGCTAAACAGCAAGTTTTTGATCTCATAGAAGACCTACCAGATGAATTAGATATTGATGAAATCATGTATCGACTCTACGTCAGGCAAAAACTTGAAACTGCTGAGAAAGATGTCCGAGAAGGGCGGATTATTTCGCATGAAGAAGTCGTCAGGGAGACTTCTAAATGGTTCGAAAAATAAAGTGGACAATACGAGCCCTTAACGATTTACATGATATTCATGATTTTATAGCGAAAGATTCAAAACGATATGCACAGATACAGATAGAAAATATTCAAAGTGCTGTTTCAAATCTACTCAGTTTTCCTATGATTGGCCATAAAATCCCTGAGTTGCCTCATCTGCAATATAGAGAGATTTTAG
>JAHIFK010000327.1 GCA_018900975.1 Methanobacteriota archaeon | reverse complement strand
TGTATCGCAGGATGCAGGGGGCGACGGTATGAGGAGAAAACTCAATTTAGCAAAGGGGCTCTGGGTTGGCAAAGTCAAGGTGAATAACATGATAACATCAAACGGGAGAAAAAAAGCAGAAAGGCAAGCCGCCGAAAATAGTAGGCGAAAACGCTATCTGACGAAATTTGAACTTGATGGAATAATTGCTATATTACCGTGGATGCGCTCTCCAGAGGCGCGACTCTGGGCGCATCATCTGCGGTTTTTTAGATTCTAACCCCAAAAGATTTTACACCATCTGGATTTCCAAAAGCTTATGAAACATGAAATCAAGTTATTCAAAGAATTCAAGATATACTTTCAGGAGGAACGTAAATGAACATAAAAGGCAGCAGAACAGAAAAAAATCTTCTTGCAGCGTTTGCCGGGGAATCCCAGGCAAGGAACAGGTATACTTATTTTGCCAGCGCAGCAAAGAAAGATGGATTTGAACAGATATCCGCGATTTTCCTTGAGACAGCGGGCAATGAGAAAGAACATGCAGAGATATTCTTCAAGCACCTCAAGGGGGGCGAAGTAGAGATAACTGCCATGTTCCCCGCCGGGGTCATCGGCATCACCTCAGATAACCTGCTTGCGGCTGCAGAAGGGGAAAAGATGGAATGGGGCACACTCTATCCCGGGTTTGCTAAGATCGCAAAAGAAGAAGGATTTCCGGAGGTTGCGGAATCGTTCACGGAGATAGGCGAGGTGGAGCAGTTCCACGAGAAACGTTACAGGGTTTTGTTAAAGAACGTGAAAGAAGGCTCTGTGTTCAAGAAGAAAAACAGCATAAAATGGCACTGCAGGAACTGCGGCTATATCCATGAAGGACCGGATGCGCCAAACACCTGTCCTGCCTGCCAGCATGCGCAATCTTATTACGAGGTGCTTGCAGAGAACTGGTAGTCCATGAAGCCCGGCTCTCTTGTATGCGATATAAAACTATGCAATGCTCTGTGCTGCAGGAGCTGTCCGGTGCTGACAGAAGACGAAGTGGCAGAACTCGTGACAGACGTAAAACGAGAATATGCATTTGATCTTGATACTAAAAAGTATTTCAGGAAGGCATCGGGAGAATACGGGCTCTACTATGCTGTAAAGATGAAAAAAGGGCAGTGCATCTTTCTGGATAAAGAAAAAAGATGCCGGATATACAGGTGCCGCCCGAAGCTTTGCGAGCTGTATCCTGTGGTTGATGTGGACGCGGTGGATGAGCGCTGCCCTCTTGTTATGAAAAACAAAATATCCCGAGAGATGCTGGATGCCCTGAAGATGCGCTATTCTGATGAAATTGATGCGAGGATAAAAAAAGAACAGATCTTTAATTTTATTTGATCAAATCATAACCCTTTTCAACTTACCCGCACAATCCGATCACATGATCCTGGGCATAGACATCGGAGGTGCGAACACCAAGGTTGCATCATCTGACGGAAAGTTTGTTGAGCTGCATTACCTCCCTCTCTGGAAAAACACAAGACTTCCTGAGGCTCTTCAAGAAATCGCGGAGCGCCTGGTACCTGAAAAGGTGGGCGTTGTGATAACTGGCGAACTTGCTGACTGTTTCCCTGATAAGGACGCCGGGCTCTCGTTCATAATGGATGCTGTCAATAATGCCTTCGATGAAGCCCTGTTCCTTGAAAGCAGCGGCGCTTTCACGAAAGAAAAAAAACGCAGCATTGCGGCAGCCAACTGGATGGCATCCACGCTCATCGTTGGAAGGGATTTCGGGGACTGCATCTTTGTAGATACCGGCTCGACGACAACAGATATCATCCCGATAAAGGATGGCAAGCCTCTTGCTGCGGTTACGGATTTTGAGCGCCTGCGAAGGAGCGAGCTTGTTTATTCAGGCGCGCTTCGCACCAATCTGTCAGCTCTCCTTGATACCGTGAAGGTGAGCGGCGCAAGGTTTCGCATCTCATCTGAACTTTTTGCAATAACTGCGGATGCGTTCCTCGTCCTTGGCTTGATATCAGAAAAAGACTATACTTGCGACACCCCAGACGGCGCAGGGAAGACCAAGACCGATGCTATGCGCAGACTTTCACGCGTAGTATGCGCAGACCTGACTGAGATAGACGAGAAGGAGCTCGTTTCGATAGCTGCGCAGTCGATGGAGAAGCAGGTGATGGATATTGCGGATGCGATCAGTGATGTTGCAAAGCGGCATGGGCTGAATAAGATAGTAGCGTGCGGTCTGGGGGAGTTCATTGTCAAAAAGGCGGTGGAAGAGCTCGGGTTTGAGATTATCCTGATGTCGGAGAGATATGGAAAAGAACTATCAAAGGTGTTCCCGGCGTATGCGGTGGGGCGGCTTGTGGGGGAGATATGAGTAAGTTCCCGCAGAGTTCAGCATAGTGTGACCGTTTCAATTCGTGTTGTTGAATTTTAATAAGTTGATTGGTGTCTGAGTGTGATAAAATGTTCTGTAACATTTTAAGGTGCTCAATACTATCAAGCACAACTTCTCTATCAATTCCTTTCATAACGGCTTCAGAGACCACATTTTCAATACTGGCGCCTATTCCATTCTGATTATCTATAATCAGTTTAATGATTAACTGCATACGTTCCTGTTGGCTGAGTTGGTGAACAGATGGAGGTTCAATGGGCGGATGCTTGACATATCTGCCAATGTATCTGGCCATATTCCAAATCTCTCCTTTTTCGAATCGATGTTCTGCATTTATCACGAATCCTTCTGGATTGTTCTTGAAAAGCAGGTGAATTAAAACATCGGTCTCTCTACATCTTGGCATTTCTTTCTTTAGCATTGTCAATAGTTTATACT
>JAHIFK010000035.1 GCA_018900975.1 Methanobacteriota archaeon | reverse complement strand
CAAACTTTAAAACCATGAAAGTTCGCATGGAACGAGCAATTGCCACTAAGAAATGTGTTTATCCTTATGTCGATTTTCCTCCCAGAGGAGGCTTTGAGCGCAAATTCACAGAAGATGTCCTTGAGAATGACTCTTCGGTTGAAGCCTATGTTAAGCTAAACCAATATGCGCATCAATTTTCTATTGATACAAAAATAAAAGCGATAGCTGCTTCAGGAATATGCTCTAAAATCTCAATGGTAAAAAATATTCCTGAAACAAACCAGCCACGCAACTGGAATTACGTATTATTGCCACAGTATATTTTTGATGAAATGGAAGGAAGCGGGTTGCGAAGCCTGATCGAAAGATGCGAGTCAAACCTTGCGCTTCTGAAAATGAAACGGGAATAATAACACCATGACCACCCCCACCCTCCCCATCCTCGACAACCACATGCACCTCAACCCTTCAGGCCGCTGCCTCGATGCAGTCCGCGAGTTCTCCCGCGCCGGAGGCACCCACTTAGTCCTCGTTTCCCTGCCGCCATGGTCTCTTGGCATCGAGATTAACGCGCCTGATGATTACAGGCAGGTTTTCGATAAGATCCTTAAAATAGCGCGGCGCGCAGAGGAAGCTGAGAAAGTAAAGGTGTTCGTAGTGCTTGGCGTGCATCCTGCCGAGATCACAAAATATTACGGGCGATTAGGACTGCCGCAAACAATTGAGATAATGAAAGGAGGGCTTGAAATAGCGCGCGAATATGTTGATAAAGGGCTTGCTGTGGGATTAAAGTCCGGGCGCCCTCATTATCCTGTGGAGCCTAAGATATGGGATGCCTCCAACGATATTATGCGCCACAGCTTCACACTCGCAAAAGAAGCTGGCTGCGCTGTTCAGCTTCATACAGAAAGCTCCACTGAAGTTGGGCTTGCACAAATCGCAGGGATTGCCAGGGATGCGGGACTTGCACCGGAAAAGGTCGTCAAGCATTTCTCCCCACCCATGATCAGTATATGTGAAAAAACAGGCATTTTCCCGAGCGTGCTGGCAGGCGAGGATGCCATAGAAAAAGCCATATCAGAAGGCACGCGCTTCATGATGGAAACAGATTACATCGACGACCTGAAAAGACCGGGCTCGGTGCTTGGTCCAAAGACCGTGCCAAAGAGAACAAAGCAACTTATCCCTGAATGGGGTGAAGATGTATTCTGGAAAATACACAAAGAAAATCCCGAAAAAGTTTACGGTGTGGAGATCAACATTTAGGCTTTAGATTAGCAGTTCCTCGATCTTTCCGGCTGCCTTTCGCAACTCTGAAATATTGTTCCCTATCTCGCCATCCTTGCCTGTCAGCGCTATCAAAAGCGCATAATTTCCTACAATTATAGAAAAAACCCTGTGATTTTTAGATCCAAATACAAGTATATCCACTTTTTCACCTGACAGTTCCTCCATGGACTCGTCCGCGCGCTTGTAAGCTGCAGCGCTGTACGCTGCAAAGGTATCTTTGCTCGGGGTGTCTTTTGCTGTGGACGCCATCGTCAGACCGTCGAGTGTAACAATAGCCGAGGTAAGAATATCAGGATTAGAACGCTCCAGTTCAAGCAGTATGTTGAGAAACAATTCAGCTTTTGTTACCATGCATGTCCCTTGATAATTTTCTCAACATTTTTGTAAGCAAGTAAATAGAAATGATCGCAAATATGCCAAACAGCATCTCCACGACTTCACGGATAGAGTAAGGCACTGGCCAGCCCATCGTTTCCAGTAATCCAAGAAATTTCCACATGAATGCTGTATATGCCGAAAACTGGAAGAACATGAATACATTTACAAACCCGCCTGAAACACGCGTTCCCATCTTAAATGTGGTATATATGGTCACAGAACTCCCGATCATCCATACCAGACTTTCCATTATATTCATAATATTATTTATATACACGGTATTTGCCTCTATAAAATACATGTAAAACATAAAGATCGGGAACATTGAAGCAAAGGCAACTGGCATGTATGTGGAAAACAAATAGGGTTTTTTCCTCATATATATCACGATAAAGAAAAAGATGAACGCAGAAGTCATGAAAATCGCCGACCATATCCCAAAGATGTGACGTAAGGAGTTTATGACCGGAGATGTGCATAAATGCCCCAATTCTCGAATGCCAAAAAACAGGAAACCGAAGAATAAAAAAGACCAGGGAGTATACCCAACATTCCAAAATTTCCTGTACCTATATGCTATTATCATGAGAATAACAGACATCCACCAGAATAGATTCGAGAGTATTACGTGAAATCCTATATTTTCCTCAAGTCCATACAGTTCAAGCAAATCGCTCATGAAATAACATATTATAATCCCATAGATATAAATAATAGCCCCAATAAATTTTATTCCTCTAAAAAACATCCGTAATTTATATAGCCATCTTCTTAGAATTAAAACAACTCAATATGATCCGGGATTATCTTACCATCGATGATATCAGTATAAAGGGAGAAACTGTATTATGCAGGCTTGATTTGAATTCGCCTATGGACCCAAAGGGAATAATACTTGATGACAGCAGGTTCAGAAGTCACATCACGACCTTAAAGGAGCTTGAAGAGTCAAAGGTGGTCATCCTGTCCCACCAGAGCCGTCCGGGAAAAAGCGATTTCACAACCATGGAACCGCATGCAAAGCTGTTATCAAAACTGATGCGCAGGAACGTTGATTATATCGACGACATTTTCGGTTCCCATGCAATTGATTCTATCAAGAAAATGAACAATGGTGACGTCATCCTTCTTGAGAACACCCGTTTCTACTCAGAAGAATCACTTGAGCGCACGCCGAAAGAGCACACACGGACCCACATGGTAAAGGGCCTTGCGCCTCTATGCGACGTATTCATGAACGATGCTTTCTCGGTTTCGCACAGGTCTCACCTTTCCGTGACTGGTTTTACAGATGTGCTTCCGAGCATCGCAGGAAGGGTAATGGAAAAAGAGATCGACTCTCTTTCACGGGGACTGTCATGCTCAGAACGCCCGTGCGTATATGTTTTGGGGGGCGCGAAGGTGGACGATTCGATCAAGGTCACAAAAAACGTACTTGAGAGAGGCTGCGCAGACAGGGTTCTTGTCACAGGCGTCGTTGCGAACGTTTTCCTTGCAGCATCCGGCGCAAATATCGGAAGCGCCAATTTGAACTTCATTGAAAAACAGGGGTATCTTGAACAGATCGATATTGCGCGCGACCTTCTCAGGCGCTTCAAGAAAAGCATCGGGTTGCCCATTGATGTAGCGCTGAATAAAGACGATGAGCGCGTGGAAGAAAAGGTAAGCAAACTCAATACTGAGCTTCCCATCCACGACATTGGCATCGAGACAATGGTGAATTTCTCCCGCGAGATCAGCAGCGCAAAGACGGTCGTAATGAACGGACCCGCTGGTGTTTTTGAGAATGAGAAATTTGCGCTTGGCACCACTGAACTAATTAAAGCCGGAACCAGATCAGGTTTTTCAGTCGTTGGGGGCGGGCATATCGCCGCAGCTGCAGAAATGCTTGGGGTTTCGAGTAAGTTCTCTCACGTAAGCACTGGCGGCGGGGCGTGCATCGATTTCCTTGCAGGTGAAAAACTGCCAGGGATCGAGGCTTTGAAGGATGCTGCCGCGAAGTTTAGGGAAAAAACATAAATATTTATTCCATCAATATGCATGAATCCGGGTGAGACCATGGAAGCAGATATCCAATCTCTCCTCTTGATGCAGGGGCGGATGGGCACGGTGGGGTTTGGAGCAGGTGGGGGGCTGGGGATTGTGTTTTTATGGGGGAGGTGTTTTGTTCGTGTGTGTCTTGTTGTGTTGGCTTTTGGTTTGAGGCACACAACGCAGATTCACCGCGATGTAGAGCAAAAATTGCGCTGATTCGACGATTACAAAATCAGTGAAATCTGTGTCTCGGTGACGTTTTTCAGACACAGATTTACACTGATTCACACTGATTTTTTGTTGTATCCAGTCCAAGACATTCATAAGTGTCACTGAATTTTAGATTTATACAAATTTATCACTTTTAAAATATTAATAGCCGGGCGCCGATATGCCCCCGTGCAACCTCTTCACATCAAAATGAAACCACAGAGTTCACAGAGGGCACAGAGAAAAAACAACGTTCAGTGCTCCAGAATGCCGCATCATCCCGAGGCGCCTTCCGGTTCGCCTGTGTTCAATATCGCAGCTGCCGTATTGGGGAAAATTAGACTGCTATTTACAACTTGAGATAGCGGTGAGTGAGAAAATAATAACGAAAGAAAGGCTGTATGAGATCAGGGACACGGTCGCAAAAGAACCTGATTTCAGGGGCGTTGACTTTGAAACTGCAACTGTGGCGCTTGATGTTGATAAAGACCGCCCGCCATCATGTTCTGCATGTCGTGGATGTAGTGCAAGTTCAAACCTGCTGGACTGTCGGGCAGCACATAGTCGAATTCGAGCAAGGCAGAGCCGCCCGCGCCGCTTATGGCAGGCGCTTGCGAGCGTTCTACACATTTTTTCCAAATTGGAACGCACTGTGTTCCGAATTGAGTTGGACACAACCTTCCTATCTGCGAAAATCTGCGGAATCTGTGGATAAATTTTCAGAGGACGATCCGCAGATTTCGCAGATTCGCGCAGATTTATAGATGAGGGGGCAGACATGATTTAGGGGGCGTTGCTGTTGAGTTGCAACGCAATAGCTCGATGGGAAGTTTGAGAGCGCGGGTGGTTCAAGGATGGAGGGGCTTGATGGGAGTGCTGTTGAGGGGATGATCTTGATCGCGAGGAGGATCGTGCATGATTATGAACATGGGTTTGAGAGGACGAAGGATGAGAAGGCTTGTGGGGAGTGCGGGTATGGGTTGTATTGCGGGGATTAGGGGTTTTTCAGCAAAATTGAATCCACACCTAGTTGAGCAAATCTATAGTTTTGTTGAATTTCATGGAAGCAACAATTAAATTAAATAACCTTCATATCGTTTGCATTATATTATGATAATTTATGGTGCAAAATAGAGTGCATTCAGAATGTAAATAAGAAAGGCATAAATAGTGGAAGCGAGAATATTGGAGTGGAGATATTTATGGACATTAAAATTGGTTTGCCCAATACAGACATCATTGATGAATCGGTATATAAAAGCAAAGCAGAACATGATGATGTAGAAAAAATCGGGTCGTGCAAGAATCGTGTGCATGGGCCATCAATTGTGTTTGTGACAGAAGAAAACCCACAGTATAATGCGGATCAAAGATACCTGGAAATATCTTCAAAAAATGCGACCGTCATATGCATTGGCGACACACAAGAAATCTATTTCTTCTATTATAAAGAACTCTCAGCAGAAAATAAATGTGATGTTTTTAAAGGAGATGATAAAAGGTTCATAAATGACCTTCAAAGGCTTCCTGAAATAGAATCCCTGGGTATTAAGATATTGAATTTTGTAAGAAAACTTGCTCCACAAGGGCAATTACACTATTATGAAGGAAGCCAGATATATGTCGAAAAACCTCGGCGGTTTTGTGCGATCAAAATTCAGCCTCGCGATAGGTCACTGGCGATAACTGTGAAGGGATTACCTAGCGTTTTTAAAGATACGAAAAAAATTGAATTGAAGGAGGCTTGGAGGAGTTTCAGCCGCTTCAAATTATCCGAAGAAAACCAGTTGGAAGAAGCGTTTGAAGTAATCTCTCAATCAAATGTAAAGTTATAAAGGAGGAATATCTTATCCAATACAGTCTTAGATCTATAGATGAGTCGTCAAACGTAGAAACGTCAAAACAAGAAACACACAATTATAAAAAGAGTTGGATATTTCAACCGAATCCAAAATATTTTCAAGTAGATAATTATCTTCATAGAAAAGAAATTTTTTGGGGCGTAAGACAATATAAAGAAATATTAAAACGTTCACGTGGTGACGTTGTATTTATTTGGCGCGCGGATGGAGATGTGAAAGGATCTGGTGGTATAGTTGCTAGAGGGATAATAGTTGACGACCCCCATAATATGCTAAATGATGCCCCAGAACTTTGGATTCCGAAGAGACCTCTAAACTCTGAACCTTTGTTTAGCTGGGAAGAAATTCCAGGAAACGATAGCAAATTCCTGATAAACATTCTAAAAATTAATTTTGGTATAGATTGGGTAAGACCAGAAAATATTGAAAAAACCAATGATGGCAAGATCATCAAAGTATCGGATGAAAAAAAATGCCTATCGCTAAGTCTAAAAAATGAACAAAATAAGGTAGAACTAAGATTCTATAAAGTTAGACCTAATAAAGAACCTATAGAAAAACTCTATGAATTCATTGCGAAAAATGAAAATGGTAAGCTAAACATATACTGCCCGCTTGTATATAGGGTAAAAATTGAAATTGAAGAATTTCGGCTTACTGAAGATGAGGGGATGCTTATGCGAAATGATTTGAAAAAGGACGATGTTGTTAAAGATTTACTAATCTTAAGAAGGGGTAATAATACCAATTTCATATTAAATCCAAATCATAGAGAACATATTGACAAGTTATGGGATTCCAAAAGATGCCGATACTAATTGTATAATTATAATACGATCTACTAAACGTCTCAGACTTAAGAGCGGAGGATATAAATCTTGCTATCCATGAGCTTGTTGATCTTGTGGGTGGGGGGTGCTCCGTCCCCCCTATCACAATCAAGGTATGTAAAGAATATACAAATTAGAGGAGGAGAACACAAGAGAGGGATAAACAATGTCATTAACCGAATTACCATTTAATCTGCGAGGAAATATCTTCAGAAGTCCGATGCCATTCGGAAATTATGACCCCTCAGGAGAAAACTTTCGTGAATTCAAACAAAAGAATATCCAGGTCATAGTTCTTCTTGCTGAAGATAAGGAATGCGAACTAAAGGCAGGGCGAAATCTGCGATTATTCTATTTACAGGAGGGTTTTCAGGTTATTCATTTTCCTATTCCTGATTTTGGTATTCCTTCAAATGAAGACCTTCAACATTTTGCTCTGAAAACTATTGAGTGCGCAAAAAAAGGCCATAATATTGTCATACACTGCTCTGCTGGCATTGGAAGGACTGGATTGTTTGCTGCTTATCTTGCAAAGCAAGTTTTCGATTTGCCGGGAAAAGAAGCTATCACATGGGTCAGAAAATATATTGATGGCGCGGTGGAAACATATCAGCAGAATCAATTGATTATCAGCGATCTAAACGCTGAAATTAAGAATATATGAACTAGAGGACACGATGACAAATTTTTGGGAAATCGAAGATATATTCAAAACACTTGATGGCAAGCTTGAGTGGTATGAATTCATGGAAAATGTCGATGAAAAAGTCTCAAGGATGAATGGTCTATGCGATCCATTAACAGCTGCAATAATTGTAGCCGAAGAAATGAAAATGAATGAGACCGTAAAGACAGACATGTTCCAGGACATAGAACTGGATGAAGGAGATTGCGGTATTTGCTGCGAGTATTCTGGAACGCGCACCTGCGGGTTTTGTATATATATGAGCCATTTTACTCCAATTGAAGATATTTGCATGAGTTGCAAACATTTAAGAAAGTTCATATGCAAAGAATGTCATTCCGCGAGCAGGTACACTCCAAAAGTATCAGAAATTGATCAAGAAAAAGAAAAAAGCCTTCTGAATGCCTTGAAGTTTGGACCTGCTTCTCAAAGTGAGCGGATCGTATTCGGCGCTCGAAGACCGAACTACTCTATTAACGAAGTTAATGAGTGGGTTACCCTAATGAAAGAGCAAGGCATAAAGCGCATTTGCTGCCTTCTCACTGAAGATCAACTCAATTGTTATGATGGTATTGACTTATTGAACTTATATTCTGAAGAATTTGGGAAGGAAAATGTCTGCTGGGCAGCCATAGAGGATTATCATCTATGTGATGAGGTTAAATTAATAAAAACAATTATCCCCTTCTTAATGGAGTCTGATATACGGGAAAAACCAGTTGTTGTACATTGTTCAGGTGGAAGCGGCAGAACAGGGCACGCTCTTGCTGCATGGCTTGTATTTGGACGTGCATTCTCTATTAGCGAAGCATTGTCTTCTGTTAAGAAAAATTACAGAAACCCATGCGAGGCGGTAGATTGTGGGAATGCGAAAGAAGAAGAGTTATATGGTCTTCTTAAAGCATGCCAGAAATTTATTACTCAACGAATCAAACGATACAATGAATTATTTCCGAATACACCCGACTTTACACCGTATAAAGGTATATGTTGGAACTGCAAATGTCAAATTTTTTATCATTATGATGGTACAGAGTTTATTACGGGATGCCCATACTGCTCCAGGAGTTATTGTGAGTGAAAGTAATAAAATCCGGCTCATGTGTAGCAAATTGTTGTTGACACGCTCTGAAGGTATTTTAAAATTCTATTGCTGCTTTAAAATCTTCCTTGTCCATTCATACTTACCATTATTGAGCAGAGCTTTTCCCTTGACATAAGATGCAAAATCATCTTTTGGATCAATCTCTATAGCCTTATCAAATGCAAGCAGAGCTTCTTCAAATCTATCCAAATCATTCAGGTCAAGTCCCATATTTATCCATGCTTCCCCATCTTTCGGATTAATCTCAATAGCCTTTTCAAATGCAAGCAGAGCTTCTTCAGCTCTACCCAAAAGTTCAAGCAAAAGTCCTCTGTTTTTCCATAACTCAATTGAATTCGGATAAATCTCTATAGCTTTTTCGTTTGCACCCAGAGCGTATTCAGTTCTACCCAAACAATTTAGAACAAATCCTTTGTTGATCCATGCCTCTCTCAAATTCGGATAAATCTCAATAGCTTTGTCGTATGCAACCAGAGCTTCTTCTTTTCTATCCAACTCAGATAGATCAACTCCCTTATTGTACCATAAAATCGCAGATTTTGGATAAACCCCAACAGCCTCGGGTTGATGTTCTTCTTTATCCTCTCCCTGTTTTGTCAATGTCATAAATATCCTCTCCGATTATTTTCACAGATATATGGTGGACTGCGCCCCTTCGAATGGATAATTAGTTAAGGTCTATATTTAAACGTAACGCTCCCTCAAAATTGACTGGAGAGGGTTTTTGCATCAGGATCATCAATAGAGGTTGTTGGTTGATTTGTTCTTCAGTTGTAACCTAAGTTTGACAGTTAAATTATTAGTGCTAAAGCATGGTTTTAGCAATTTTTAGCGATTTTTTGACACATGAATTTGACAGTTGCACTGAATTTCAGAAAAAATATGCAAAATACACATATTCATGCCAATTTTAATCCAAAAATCAGCTTATTTCGATGCAAAATTCATGAATTTCATAGAAAATTGGATAAAAATCGTGTACAAACTCTAAAATTTTTTGCAACTGTCAAATAGATTTTCCTGATAAAAATTGAAGAGATTCCCTAGAGGAAATATTTTGAAATGTCAAAGTCAGGTTGTAATATATTCATTTCATATAGCAATAACTTCATAATTGGTACCAGATTAAAACATATGACCGACTACTTATGAAAGACAGATACAAATACTTACTATTGAAAATCAAAGATAGAAAAACAGCTGCAGACAAGTTTATTGAGCTTCTTCATACACAAACAACATGGCTCACCAGCCCCGCAAGCACAAAATATCATCTCAACAAAGAAGGCGGCCTTTTAGAGCACAGCATAGGAGTAGCTGAGACTCTCCTGCAACTGCGCGCCGCCCTCGCGCCAGAAATAAGCGAAGAGAGCTGCGTTATCGTTGGTCTGTTCCACGATATCGGGAAGGTGGGAATGCCGGGAAAGCCATATTACCTAACGGAAATCAAAGATGGCAAGCCAACTGGAGCTTATACCATAAACCCTGAGATCGTT
>JAHIFK010000326.1 GCA_018900975.1 Methanobacteriota archaeon | reverse complement strand
CCATTCTGACTTTCCACCGATCGAGGTTGGGAAACTGGTTTTGAACCGTAACCCTGAAAATTACTTTGCAGAAGTTGAACAGGCAGCATTCAACCCATCGAATCTTGTGCCAGGTATTGCAGCTTCGCCTGATAAGATGCTCCAGGGTCGTCTTTTCTCATATCATGATACCCATCTCCACAGACTGGGTCCGAACTACCACCTGCTGCCAGTAAATGCACCAAAAAATGCAACGCAGAACAGCTATCAGCGTGATGGACCTATGCGGACCGATCCAAACGGCGGCGGTAGTCCGAATTACTGGCCGAATAGTTTTAACGGGCCAGAGCCTGACATTTCTGCAAAAGAACCTGCTATCGAGATATCCGGACAAGGAGATCGTTACCCATATACGTATCCCAACGATGATTTTGTTCAGCCTGGTAACCTGTATCGTGATGTAATGACAGATCAGGACCGTGAAAATCTGGCAGGTAATATTATCGGTCATCTTGACGGAGCGCAAAAGCGTATACAACTGCGCCAGACTGCACTGTTTTTCAAGGCAGACCCGGATTATGGTCGTCGAGTGGCTAAGGGACTTAAACTGGATCTAAAAGAAGTTGAGAAGTTAGCTAATATGTCACATGATGAACGAGTGAAAGCAACATCATAGATAGATACTTTAATACAAAAATATGTGAATAACTTTAGATTCCTATTCATTCAATAGGATTATGGTGACGGGGTGAAAACAAAGGTTGCACGAATGCATCAAATAACAATACCCGAAGAAATTCGTAAAATGGTTAAGATCTCAGTGGGTGACATTCTGGATATCTGGTATGAGGTCCTGTAAATTTATTTATTATATCTATGAAATCCGGTACGATATTCTGTATATTTTCCCCGCATTATCATCGCTCACGATCTTATATCCTGTCGCCTCATTCCTGTTCCATGAACCATGATAGGCAACGAAAAGATCACCCCGGTATTCCTGCGGAAAACTGTCGCCATAATAAAAAGCAAGTCCCAGGGGCGCAGAATGTGCTTGAAGATCAACAAAGCCTGGCATCTCGAACGGCTCCATGCATGGATTCCTGATATAAACATTTTTATCAAAATCAGTATCGTGGATATTCTTTCCATAGCAGATCGGCCACCCGTAGTTTTTCCCCTCTTCCAGAATATTGATCTCATCAGACCTTTAATTCAGGTATGTTCCTGAACAGGTCAAGTGATTCCGGGTTTTTGAGAGCATCACGATTGAGCACAGGTTGTCCATGAATGATCTTCCTGACCGCGATCTCCACTTTTTTCATATTGATGGTATAAGGAATGTCCTCGATCTCTATGACCTTTGCAGGCACGTGCCGCGGTGAACAATTTGTCCTGATCTTAGTCCTGATATTTTTCTTGAGATCTTCTGTGAGTTCATTTCCTTTTTTGAGTTTAACGAACAATATTACCCTTATATCATCTGCCCATTCCTGTCCAATGACAAGACTGTCTTCGATCTCATCAAGGGATTCGACCACGCGGTATATTTCTGCTGTTCCAATACGGACACCTCCGGGATTCAATGTGGTATCTGATCGGCCAAAGATCAAAACCCCGCCCCTGTCGTTGATCTCTATGAAATCACCGTGCCTCCAGACACCAGGATAGACATCAAAGTACGCATTGTGATATTTCTCTCCTGATGGGTCATCCCAGAAATGCAGGGGCATCGAAGGGAATGGAGATGTGCAGACAAGCTCCCCTTTAGAGTTAAGTTGCTGTTTCCCCTCTTCATCATACGCCTGCACCTTCAACGCCAGGCCCCTGCACTGCAATTCACCAGCATAGACCGGCCCAATTGGATTTCCCAGGGCGAAGCAGCCGTTCAGGTCTGTACCTCCTGATATTGAAGACAAACAGACATCTTCTTTGATATCACTGTAAACGAATCTGAAATTCTCATCTGTCAAAGGTGAACCAGTTGAGAGTATAGTCTTCAGGTTCTGGAGATCGTATCTTTCAATTGGCTTTAGCCCCTCATTTCTGATCGAATCAATGTACTTCGCGCTTGTTCCGAAAATAGTGATCTTTTCTTCCTCAACAAGCCTGAAAAGTGCACCAGGATCGGGATGGAATGGCGAACCATCGAACAGTATGATCGTGGCACCCAGCGATAGGGCTGATACCATCCAGTTCCACATCATCCAGCCGCAGGTAGTATAGTAGAATAACCTGTCCTCGCGTTTAACATCTGTATGAAGCCTGAGTTCCTTTATATGATTGAGTAAGATCCCTCCAGCGCTCTGGACCATGCATTTGGGCAGTCCAGTGGTACCCGAAGAGTACATTATATAAAGGGGATGATCAAAAGGCAATTGTTCGAATTCTATCTCAAGACCGCTTTCTCCGCTCATGAGATCATCCATTAAGATAGAATTTGGAACTGAACTGATATCAGGTACCTCACCAATGAATGGCACAACAACGATCTCCGGTCTGGATGGCAATTGACTGAAAATATCAGCTACCTTTTCAAGCGAATCAAATCTCTTACCATTGTAAGAGTAACCGTTCGCTGTGAACAGCATTTTGGGCTCGATCTGCCCGAATCTATCAAGCGCGCCTTTTGTGCCAAAATCTGGAGAACATGAAGACCATATCGCGCCAAGGCTTGTAGAAGCAAGCATTGCAATAATGGTCTCAGGCATGTTAGGCATGAATCCTGCCACACGATCTCCTGCTTTAACGCCGCGATCACGCATAGCTTTCGCAAGCCCTGCTACCCGGTTGTATAGTTCAGCGTATGTGATCCTTACAGGATCGACCATTGTCTCACCCTTGAAAATAATGGCAAGATCATCATCGCGGTATCTGAGCAGATTCTCGGCAAAATTCAGCTTTGCCCCTGAAAACCACCTGGCGCCCGGCAT
>JAHIFK010000325.1 GCA_018900975.1 Methanobacteriota archaeon | reverse complement strand
TGGGATAATTTCAAGCGTTGAAGAATTGATAACTTTATTTATCTTCTCTATCTCACAGTTCACATCCTGCGTCGCACATCTGAACCTCAGGTTTTCGCCCTTCTTAAAAGGAATCTTGTCCATCCAGAATACATTGGCTTTTATCCTGCTGGTTACTGCAGGCAAGTCGCCATCACTCACTATAACGTTGCCCCTGTCAATGAATAGTTTATCTTCCGTAGTAATACCGATGCTCTTTCCTGCCTCAGCCTCCGTGACATTCCTGAGATACTCTTCCACGCTCTTTACCCGCGTCTTCTCACCTGTTGGCAGGACTTTGATCATGTCCCCTTTTCTTATTATTCCGCTCTCAACCCTTCCGGCTATAATGCGTTTATCAAAACTGTACACGTCCTGCACAACGAAGCGCAGTGGCTTCTCGTTCGCGCTTTCTTTTGTCCTGAAAGTGTCCAGGGCTTCAAGAACCGTGGGTCCGTCGTACCAGTCCATAGTTCCGGACTTACTGGCAATGAAATCCCCGTTTTTTGCCGAGATCGGTATCACATACGACGGTTTGATATTGATGTTGGACAGGAATTCCAAGAGGTCTTTCTTCACTATTTCAAATCTTTTCTGATCGAATTCCACAAGATCCATCTTGTTGATGACCGCAATGACTTGAGATAGACCGAGCATTCCAAGAATATAGGCATGCCTCTTTGTCTGCTCCTTAACGCCTTCTTCGGCGTCCACTATGAGCACGGCAGCTTCAGCCTGCGATGCGCCGCTTATCATGTTCTTCACGAATTCCACATGACCCGGGGCGTCGATGATCACATAATCCCTTTTCCTGGTGCTGAAAAATGTCTGTGCAGTATCGATGGTGATGCCCTGGTCGCGCTCCTCTTCGAGATGGTCCATGACGTAGCCGAACTCAATATCTTTTCCAAGACTCTCGCAGAGCTGTTTTATCTCCTCTATTTTTCCTTCAGGGAGTGAATTTGTATCATACATCAACCTTCCTATAAGCGTGCTCTTGCCGTGGTCAACGTGTCCCACAATTACGAATTTCAGTTTTTCGTCTGTCATTTTTAGTTCCTCTTTTTATATTCTCCTGAATTAATTCAGGGTATCAATAATTTATATAACGTAAATAGTCCCAGCAGTGTTGTCGCTACACCTATTATCAGTGTAAATTTCTTCACAGGCATTTTCTTCACAGTATATACCGATATCGGTACGGATATCAGCGAGCCCGTGACAAGATACGGAGCCAGCATCCAGTCAACGTTCGCCCCGACGATGAAATAAGTAATAACACCGATAAAACAGGTGGCGCCTTCAGACAACGCTGTAATGCCTATTGAATTTTTTGTCTCGACCCCGGACAGGATCTGTCCTGAAACGATGAGAGGGCCATATCCTCCACCCGAAATACCCTTATTAAAAGCGGCGAGCGCTCCAAGCCCCATGATCTTTTTCCATGAGAACTCATTCCGGGTCTTATGTTTTACAATTATGATAATACCCATTGCTATTACAAGGAGGCTGATATACAATTTCAGATAAAATACAGGTAATGACAGTGCGATCAGTACCGCCACAAAAACCCCGACTATGCTTGATATCACAAGGACAAATGCTACTTTGGAGGCAGGCGATCTGGGGATGTAACCCAGCTTTCCAAGCCTCTTGACGATCCTGTGCTCGGTATCATTCTTGAAATCAAATGAAACATTGCCGACTCTGTGGTGCAGCCTTGCAGCGAAAATCCCCGCAAGGAACTGGGATAACAAAATTGCAGGCACTATCTGAAGGGGCGAGAATCCCATCAGAAGCAGCAGCGGCGTCAGCGTGGTGCCATATCCCATACCGATGGTGGCATCCATATATTCCGCCAGCATCGATATGAAGAAAACCCCGATGAGAACCGACTCGAATTCCATTAATTATCACATATATCCAAGCGCTCTTAATTTCTGCATAATGTATGCACTTTCCTTATCCTGCGCCCTGCCGCTTCGTTCAGCAACCTTTGTGGTTTTGAGTTCTTCCACTATTTTATCCACAGTGTCAGCCTCAGAATCCACAGGAGAGCAGCAGGGTTCGCATCCAATGCTCCTGAACCTCTTTCCGTTCCTTGCGAAGTACAGGTCAACGATAGGGATTTTCTCCCTCTGTATGTACAGCCAGATATCGAGTTCAGTCCAGTGCAGGAGAGGATGAACTCTTATGTGCTGCTCACCCTGCTGTTTGTTCTTGAACTGATCCCACAATTCCGGTGGCTGGTCCTTATAGTCCCACTCGAACTGTTTGTTCCTAGGTGAAAAATATCTTTCCTTTGCGCGGATACCATGTTCATCTCTTCTGATGCCCAGCAGCAGAGCCTTGTATCTTAACTTATCTATGGTCAGCTTCAGAGCATCGGTCTTGAGCTGCCCACAACATGAGAGTTTATCCCCTTCATTGGGTGCCATTCCTGCTTTTATCGCACTTTCGTTTCTTCCGATCACGAGCTTCATACCCCAATTTTTTGCCCATTCTTCCCTGAACTCGTATATCTTCTTGAATTTGTAACCCGTATCAATGTGCAAAGCAGGGAACGGAACTTTACCGTAGAAGGCTTTTCTTACAAGCCACATCATCGTTGTGGAATCCTTTCCTATGCTCCAGAGTACCGCGATATCCTTGAACTGTTTGTATGCCTCCCGTATTATGTAAATGCTCTGACTTTCTAATTTATCCAGATGGTCCATTTTTTATTCTCCTATAAGTATCCAAGCCGTTTAAGTCGCTCTTTGATTATCTGTACTTCCTGCTCCGTGAGGTTGTCCTCTTCTTTCAGCCCGCCTGTTGAAGCAAGTGTCCGCATGACGAAGACAATGAATTCTGTTGAGCTTGAGAAACCAGTGCCTTCAATCATCTTTTGAAGGTTTTCGTAGAGTTCTTTTGGAATTTTGATCGTTACTTTGTCATGCATAACACTCCATTATTACTACAATTGGAGTGTTTATAAATGTTTCTAAAATAGGTACGAATGCTATTTATATAAACATGTCAATATTGGATTACAATGCAGACATTGATAATCTGTATAGACCGTGACAACGATCTAGGGGAAAAGGCTGGTGTATCAAGCCCGATAATAGGCAGAGCAGATAACCTTGATGCCGCTATCAAGCTGGCTGCCGCCGACCCTG
>JAHIFK010000324.1 GCA_018900975.1 Methanobacteriota archaeon | reverse complement strand
CTGGCGTTTGCCAATTTTGGATAACGTTCTTGGTGCAAAAGAAGCCTGTAAGGTTTGGACGTAAGTCTTTTGCACCATGTTAGCCGTCCGTTGCAGGCATCATTTAAACTCAAGATTCAAGACCTAACTACATTGGCTTTTCCGTTGGCTTTGCCTTTTCTGTTGGCTTCTTATGGGCACTGTACGCTTCTGCTGTCTTCGGATCGAGCTTCTGAAGGTGGCCAATGACATATTTTCGCAATTCCTGTGTAGACATCCCCTCATGAACCTTTACTGAATCAATTACTTTCTTAGCAACGGCCGCACTAGCACCGGCCTTATGCAGGGATGCTTCTAATTTCTTCATATCGTACGGTTCTTCTTTCTTCTCTCCCTTTTTTTTCAATTTCACCATAAATAAATTCCTCCTAATTTACATCATTTTCAATTGTATATAAACATTACTGTAGTGGATCTATTCATTGAGTATACTTTTTACAATGTTATCAATTTTGTCTAGCTCCAGCATAGGCACTTTGTATTTATTCCTGTTTGGGATTATAAATCATTCCTTTGTGCGCCTAATTTTCAGGTTTGCAAAGAGTTTCTCTGATTTTTTATCGCCTTTTGAGAGCATGAGAACGAGTGTGGATGCAGTGACTACTCACCGCACTCCGCTACGCTTCGTGCAATGCCTCTGAACATTGGCAACTTCGTGCTTATTCATCGGAAGACTTAAATCTAGAATCTGCAATCAGCAATCTGCAATCAGCAATCTGTAATCGATAATCGATAATCGATAATCGATAAGTTTGTTGTGTGCGTGTGGATGCAGCAGAGCTGCGGGGTATTCCGATAAAATGATCGAATGTGAGATGAATATTCATGTAAAAAACGGGGAGTTAATTGCCAATAGATCATCTTATGAATCCTCCTGCCAAATATATCTTAATGAAAACCCACATCGTACTGTTGTTCATCTTACTGGCTTCCACAGGCTGCATTGAAGAAGCGACCGATATTAAAGAAAACGACTTGTTCGCTCAGGCGAGGGAAAAAATGGTAAGAGAGCATCTTATGGAAAGGGACATCACTGACAAACGTGTTATTGAAGTAATGGGGAGGCTTCCAAGACATCTGTTCGTGGATGAAGAGCTAATGAGCCGGGCTTACGAGGACTACCCTCTCCCCATAGGTGAAGGGCAGACCATATCGCAACCATATGTCGTTGCCCTCATGACCCAGTCACTGGACCTGCAAGGAGATGAAAAAGTCCTTGAGATAGGTACAGGCTCAGGTTATCAGGCAGCAGTGCTGGCTGAGCTGGCAGGAGAAGTGTATACAATTGAGATCAGACCTGCTCTTGCAGAAAGAGCACAGAAGACCCTGAAAAGTAAAGGTTACCAGAATATCATGGTAAAAAATGCGGATGGCTATTTTGGGTGGGAAGAACATGCACCTTATGATGCCATCATGGTAACGGCAGCCGTGAACCATATCCCTCCCTCCCTGATCGAACAGCTCAAGGACGGAGGAAAATTGATACTTCCCCTTGGAAGCACGGCATACTACCAGACCCTTACTCTTGTTCAGAAAGAGAACGGGGAAATAACCGTCACCCATATAACGAGCGTCAGGTTCGTTCCTCTAACCGGAGAAGCCCAGAAGACAGCATGAACAGCAAGGCCGTCATATAAGCAACAGCTGCCAGTATCAATACTGTGCTGAATCCATAGGATAATGCCACCATTATAACCAGTATTGAGCCAAGAACAGAAGCACACCCGTTAACAGCCCATGCCCATGGTATCAGGTCTGGACTGATTCTTTTGGCCATCCTGATGCCTAGGGGGAAAGGCATACCCATAAGAAATCCCAGAGGTGCTATTATTAACAGGGACATCATGTACCGGGTTATCACTTGTTGCCCAAGCAGTATGTTAAAGACCGAAGGGAGAGCTATAAGATATAGAATTATCAGGAAGCTCAGGGCTATTATGATCTTTGACGGGTCTTTCAGTCTTTCACTGTAAAAGCTGCCCAACCCTGCAAAAAGGAGAAGGGAGAAAAGCACTGCAGACATGGCATATATAGGGTTGCCCAGGAACAGGATGAATTTCTGTATAAAGATTATCTCCACGAACATGAACCCGAGTCCCAGGCATAAGAAATACACAAGAATACCTTTCTTATATTGATATTTTCCAAGCTTTTTAAGCGGCAGCAGTATGAACACCAGTGAGAGGACCAGTGCCTCAAGAAAGATTACAGGTACAAGATATCCCCCTTCAATAAAGGGCTGCCATTTCCTGCCCATGCTCTCATAAGTCGGGACGATCTTTCCAACCTTGAAAAAATGGAAAAAGAATGGACGTTCATCTGTCACAGGTGAGACATCAAAAAGGTACTCATTATAAAACGTCTTCCTGTCCCTGAACAACATACTGATCTCCTGATAATAGTAGGGTTCAGGGAACCTGTTGAAAACATTTGTCTCCTCAATGGTGATACCAGGCAGGTATACAAGATCGAATCTTCGATCCCTGGAGAATTCCTTCAATTTTGTGATATCTTCCTGTGTTAACCTGCTTTTCTTTATAAGGATAGTTATGGTTCCCCAGCTTCTTATTACAGCTATATGTTCTTCAGGTTGCTTTATCCCGTTCTTCTCCATAGCTTCAATAGCCACTGAGACTATGCGAACGCTTTCTCTGGGCGGGGGAAGAACATATCTTGTGATGCTCAATACACCGTTCTCTGAAAGGCGGTCCATATAATCCTGGAAAGCTTCCACAGTATATACATAATTCTCGCTAAGTGCATAGATACCAGTTGATGCTGGAGAGGTTCCTGTCAGGGAGAGAAGTATCACATCGTATTTCTCTTTGCTTCTGCGGGCAAAGCTTCTGCTTTCGCTCACCTCGATGTTTGCTTTTTCGTAAAGATGCCCTGAAAAATCGCCGTATCTTGTCATCAATCCGGAGATCATCCGGTTTGGTTCAACTGCAGTAATGGGTGTGGCATTATAGTAAAGCGCTGCAAGAATGTCAAGACCGCCTCCTGTTTCAAGAATAAGTGTCTTTCCCCTGTTCAGATGGAAAGGTAATGAGGTGGGGAGGTAGTCAATAAAGGTTAACGAAGAGGTGTTTCCATCCCACCTTGTTATAGCTGTGAGCCGGTCACCATCCACCGTTATCCCCAGCTGTTCCGGAATATTTCCCTGATAGGTATAGCTCAATCCCGGTGCATACCTCACCATGGGACCTGTCATGACATCCACCCTTGAGTGAGCATCCCATTGAGTATATAGAAGCTCGCTGTCCGGGTAGCTCAAGGCAATGCTCAGGCTCTTGTACGGAGATATGTTTATCTGGGGAAAATACAGCGTCATTAAAAGCAGCAGACCCAGAAAGACCAGGGAAAGCTTCCTTTTATTTCTGGATACAGGTATGAAAAGGGCAGCAATAATGGCAGCCAGTCCCACGGTCTTTGCTCCAAGAACTGAAAGAGGTATCACCATGATCGACCCCAGCGCAGCACCCAGAAGACTGGAAAAGTATATCCTGCCAACATCCTCCATCCTTGAAAGGGCGATGGTAATGATCATGCCCGCAAAAAAGAACGGAACAGAGAGGACAACATAATAAACCATTATGTAGAGAAGCTGCATTCTGTCCCATGTTATCCTGAATGGATCAAATGGAATGTTGTTCACGAGCAGGAAACTGACCACAATGCTCAAGGAAAAAACAAAGGTCAGGGATCGTATAAGCTGCGTGAGTTCCCTTTTCATTATCTCAGGATAAACCGATAGAAAAGTACCTGCAGCACCCATCCCGAAAAGGGCGATGCTTATTACAAGAAAGGCAAAATGGTACCACTGGGCAACTGATAGTATACGAATAAATGATACCTGGAGTATCAGCATCGCTACAGAGACAGAGAAAATGTATAGATAGATTGTGAGCCTCTGGTTTACCATAAATCCATAAAGCTTTTTGGAGTCCAGGTTCAAAAAACTTTGCCTAAGGTTAGTGTCCACAGACATGTTAGGGTAAAAATGATAAACATCTACAGCATGTTCTTCAAATAACCATG
This sequence comes from Methanobacteriota archaeon, assembly GCA_018900975.1. Lineage (GTDB taxonomy): Archaea > Halobacteriota > Methanosarcinia > Methanosarcinales > Methanoperedenaceae > Methanoperedens. Next base: position 4,985 of record JAHIFK010000324.1, on the reverse strand, counting down.
TCGCAAGATTGTGAAATTTATTCGATCCACCATTATTCATGTTATGAATTTACCCCTGAATGTATGTGGACATTAACACTAACTTTAATCACACCTTTCTACCACTGATATGCTGTATTCAGTCCCAATTCATTATCCTTCTCGAAAGATTCACTACCTGCCATCCTTTCTTCAGATGAACCCACCCATCAGTCCCTATGGATAGTGCTCTCCTATTAATACGATTTTTGGGATCAAGATCAAAATAAAATCTGACTTTTTCGATTTCACTGTCCGAATATACCCATGCATCAATCCTGGGAGAAGATTCCGGATATTGTGACGGCTTAACGAAAGACTCCGGAGATACATAGTTACTCATGCTGATAGTGAAACCCCTAAAAAACTCATCAGATGTTTGTTCATCTTCTTTGAGTTTTTCATGACTTTCCTTCATGCTTATTTCATTATTTCCCTTATATATGTTCAGATAGCCATTCTCCTCTTTTGCAAAAAACAAATCCCCGCCCTCCATCTTTTGTTTAATATTATCGTAGATATTGTAGAACTCCAATATGTTCTCCTCATTAAGCCGTAATATCAATATGTTTCTTCCTGATGCTGTGATCCTTCCTGAGACTGTTATAGTTGTGCTGTTATCAGTTTTTGTTATCTCCAGCTTTTCTCCAGGCCGTCTCATTCCACTATTCTCCAGCCACTTAACAAAACGACCGGTGTCCTTTCCCGGAACCTCATTCCAGCTAAACAAAAAATCCCCTAACCCTGATCTGCTTATCTTCAAAGCTTTCCCATATTCAGTATCTATCAGGGATGTCGTTGCGCTGCCTGTTATCGTGGGATTTTCATACATTTTTAATACATTCTTATTTTCATCAAGCAAAACCGGAACATAAATCGTTATTTTTTCAGCGCCGGATTCCAGGTAAATTGATGCAGATGTGCTTGCATCCTGCTGGGGTCCAAAGAATACGAACAGGCTTAAGAAAGAGTTAGGCCAGAACACCAGACCAAAAATAAAAAATATAGCGGCAAAAGATGCAACGAACGCTTTCAAAGAATAACGAACCTGCGGCTGCTTTTTAAAAGCGACAAATCCGATGGCAGATAAGATAAGAAGAAGAAGTAATGGGTATATCGGCGAGAATCCTGCACCTCCAAAAAAAGAACTTCCAAAAAAACCTATCAGGAAGATCAAAATAGAAGCAATAAAAGAGATGGCTAAAGCCTTAAATGAAAATATCAAAGACCGTTCCTTGAAGGCATACAGTCCGATAGCAAAAAAGACCGAACAGATCAACAAAGGAAATATTATTAATTGCCAGATCCCTTCTAAATTGATCATCGATCTTAATGGAATGCTCAAAATAAAGCCTATTGGGAGAGATATAATTCCCATAAGGAAAAACACCAGATATGTCCATGTTTTTTCTTTTTGATTTGTTGAATCATTCATCATTTTATTCACCTTATTCTAAATAATTTACACGGCATGATCGAAGGACTGCCACATCGAGACCGGAACCTGCAAGCATCCATGAACGGCTTATATCAAAGCGCCAGTGGATAAGCCCATGAGCTATGAGAAAGCCCCTGATCAGAAACTCCCATATCCAGTAAATCAGTCCATAGAACACGATAACGAATAGTATCATTGGCAAATAAGAAATATAAATCATAATTAACTTATCACTCCCGCATTTTCATTCCATACCTGTACCACTTTCCATTCATCTGGATCAACAAGTACTGATATTCCAGTCCATGTAACGCTAAGAAGTGTCTTTGCTGCATAATATTTCTTCGATGTGTCAGGCAGTATGCGCCGCACTGTTGGAACACCAGTAACGCCTTTTTCCATGACCTCTCTTTTCTGCATCGCCGCTGCTATTGCCGAATCTCTATCATGCACCTGCAGCGCCTCAAGAAGATATGATGTGCGCGTCAGTGTTCTGTCTGAATAGATAAAATCGTAGACATCAGGATTTATTGCCGCATTTGAAATCCCTATAACTCGAAGATGCAGTCCATCGCTCTCACTCTTTGCAGTGATATTAACAATGTCATATTCAATACGATATGGAGTTATCTGCGTCCAGAGTTCCTTCTCTACTATGCTGTCCGGCTTTTCTCCCAGCCAGTTAACTTCATGCGCCCAATCTGGTTTTGTGCTGGATGCATTGAGGCATCCCGCGATCATGACAGCCAGTAAAATTAAAAGAAACGCGGGTTTGGTTCCCATGTTCATAGAATTCCTCTTTTTATATCTATAAATAAAAAATGGGGAACTCAATTATTCCCCATGCTAATGGTGTACTCAAACTGCTGCGTATTCTGCGGTATTATACCGAGCTTCAGGTCGCCCGCAGGAACATCAACTTTGTAGGTCTCGATATACTGGGTTCCCATCTCCTGATATATCCCTTCACTTTCTGACTCCCAGGGAGGAAGCCCGTTCATCCCGCCGAGAGATACCCCGCCTTTGATGATAGTTTTTATCTTTGTCAACGGTATTGCATTATTGCCTGATCCTGTCAGGGTCACAGCAAATGATGGATCTTTCTTGTTTTTGGTATTCGTAATGCTACCATAATAACCGTACGCTACTCCCAGGTTTGAACTGACCTCTATTGTCATAGAAGCTGCTTCCTTTGCATTGAATGTCTTCACATAAGCTTCTGTAGGCTGCCTCCAGACTCCGAACATAAGGTTTACCATATCTGCCCACTCATCGCGGATCGATGGGTCATCTATTCCCAGATCAATGCCACCCTGATAATTCCCTTTTGCATCTGCCGGCACTTTGATATGTACATTAACTTCTATACTTCCGCCTGCAGGTATCTCTTTTGGAGATGTTATTGTCACAGCATCATCTGTGAAAGCGGATGCCATCATTCCGAAAGGACCGCCATACATTTGATTCTGCTGGCTCATCTTCGGATCTATGGCAACTGCTTTATCTCCAGTGTTCTTTAACTTGATCTTATAATCGTATTCTTTTCCTGCTTCAAGCTGGTCATTTATATAAGGATTTGATATCTGGATTGTCGGAGGCGTCCACAGGTTGATCGATAGACTGTAAGAATGCACATAATTCGGGAAGGGTTCCGGATATGGTGTCGGCATCTTTTCATCTGTGAATGCAATATTGGCATTATAATAGCCTATGGATGCATCTGCCGGAATGACGACTTTTATCGTGAATTTCTGGCTTCCACCTGCCGGGATTTCAATGCTTGCAGGGCTTACTGTGATCCATTCTTTATCCATCAGGTACTCTCCGTATGGCGGCACAACCACAATGGGTGAAACTTTGATCGATTTTGTCTCTTTGTTCTTTATGGTCACAGTCATTTCCCTGTTCTCACCAGGCTGCAACTGTGCGTTTCCATAACGCGGAGAGATCTCAAGTTTTGTGAAATTCTGCGTGTCAAATGATTCCATCGTGGGAACGGCCTGTATTACCTGACTTGATTCCACCACGCCGAATTCCTGGCTCGACGCCACACCACCAAATGTGCTTAAAACGAGTAGTACCAATACACTTAAACTGATTTTTTTATTCATTTTATTTTACCTCCATTACACAATCTAATTTTCAGATTTGTTCTGTAAGTCCTTTGATCGGACAAACCTCAATCATAAGTAGAACGTCTTAATACATAAATCTTACGATTAATCGTCAAGTTGGTGAATTTAAACATAAGTTCTATGAATTCATAGATAGAATTATATGGATTGATACTCAGATAGATTGTATATCATATACATACGCAAAAATTATTTAACAAATTTGCATAGAAAGGATGAAAGCCAATATGAGCCCGCTTGAAAAGTTATTCGGCAAAACGGCACAGCTAACAGTACTGGAATATCTCATAAAAAACAAAGGAGAACTCAATTATCTTTCAGGAATGGCGGAAGGAACTGGATTATATCATTCCAGCGTCGCAAGGGTGCTTGAGCCTCTTCTGGAAAATAACATAGTTATTGAGAAAAAGATCGGAAAGCAGATTCGGTCCTTTACTTTAAATGAAGAGCATAAAGCCACGCAGCTTCTGATGAAATTTTATGATGAGCTTAAGAAAGAGCTTGGCGATTAATCCACACGTTTCATCACGAACTCGCAGCAATCATCCCCTTTTGCAGCGCATTTTACTTCTTCGGCATCTATCTCATTGCCTTTTAGCACCTCTGCCAGACCTGCATTATAACCCCTTAAGAAATGGCAGACAGGAACGTCTGAATTTCCATAGCCTCTCGCGATAAATGAGTTCTCAACCCTGACCACAAGCCCATTTTTATAATCTTCCTCCACGCTAAACTTGCCCCATCCAAGCTCTGCGTAGAAGTTCTGGACTGCTTCAATGAAGTTTTTGTCTTTTAAACCCCATTCCTTGCTGAAGCGATTGATCCACCTCATACCGGCTTTCTTTCCAGCTTCGTATAAAAGTACAGATGCGCCATCAAAGCCCAATATCTTTTCAGCATCCTTCTGCAAATTAACAAAGGTTTCGATACTCACTATGATAGCGGGGACTTCAATAACCGAGAACTCCCCTTTGCTTCTTTCCCATGCAGCAGTTTCTTTGACGTCTTTCAACATAAGCAATCAAAATAACAGTGCATACGACTTAAATTTATCTATATGTAGGCGATGTCAAATCTTTTGGGTTAAATTAACCGCATATCAGGTTCTGTTAAGTCTTTGAGGGATGAAAAGTGGTATTAACTATCGTGGAATGCAAGATCCTCAGAAGCTTTAATACTGCAAAAAATATTTTTTTATATATGCTAAACTTAATGTCCGAAGACCTGTTGGGGTAAAAATTGCATTTACTAAAGTTAGTGTCCACAGACATGTTGGGGTAAAAATGATAAACATCTACAGCATGTTCTTCAAATAACCATGTCGCAAGATTGTGAAATTTATTCTATCCACCATTATTCATGTTATGAATTTACCCCTGAATCTATGTGGACAT
>JAHIFK010000323.1 GCA_018900975.1 Methanobacteriota archaeon | reverse complement strand
CAAACACGGCACGCCACCGTATGATGAGCGCGTAAGGGAATGCATAGAACTGGGAGTGGAATTCAAATGCTGCGAACTGGCTTCTGGGATGATAGGCTTTGGTATAGACGAACTGATAGATGGGGTGGAGATGGTCCAGTCCTACGAGGTAGCCGACCTGATGCTCAAGTACTGTGAGGATGGACAGCTTGTGATAAACCTGTAAACATGAAATCTTTTTAACTACCGAAAACAATTAATGCACATGGACAGAACACTCCTTGAAAAACTAAAAATAGGCGAGGTGGGTTTTCATAAGATCGATAATAAACCTGATACCAGCGCCGCGATCGAACTCAGGCGCGCCGCAGTTTCGGAACTAACAGGAACAAAGTTCAGTCACATTACGAATTATTCCTTTGACGTTGAAAAAGTAACAAAGCGCAATATTGAGAACATGATAGGCGCCGTGGCTGTCACTCTTGGCGTTGCTGGACCGCTGCTAATTAAAGGCGAATATGCGAAGGGAGATTTCTATATTCCTCTTGCCACCACAGAAGGCGCCCTGGTCGCCAGCGCGCACAGGGGCTGCTCTGTCATCACAGCGTGTGAGGGAGCGAACGTAAGGATATTTGATGATAAGATGACCCGGGCTCCTGTATTCAGGGTTAAGGATGTCATAGGGGCGCAGAGACTTGTGGAATGGGTCAAAGAGAATTTCATGCGCATGAAAGAGAAAGCAGAGGGGACAACGCACTTCGGGAAACTGCTTTCGATAGAACCATTTGTGGCAGGAAGGAACGTATATTTGCGGTTTGCCTATGACACAAAGGACGCCATGGGGATGAACATGGTCACAATAGCAACAGACGCTGCAGTAGATATGATACTCGAAGAAAACAAGGCTGAACTTGTGGCTCTCTCAGGAAACATGTGCACTGATAAGAAGCCGGCGGCCATAAATGCGATAACCGGAAGGGGAAAGACAGTATCAGCAGATGTTGTTCTTACAAATGAAATAATCCAGGAAAAACTCAAAACAACGCCTGAGAAAATGGCTGACGTTAATTACAGGAAAAATCTGGTCGGTTCGGCCCGTGCTGGTTCGCTGGGTTTTAACGCCCATGCAGCCAACATAGTTGCAGCCATCTTCATCGCATGCGGGCAGGACCCTGCGCATGTAGTGGAGGCAAGTAACGCAATGACATTGATGGAGCTTACTGACGATGGGCTTTACTGTTCGGTCACTCTCCCATCGCTTGCATTGGGGACAGTGGGCGGCGGAACAGTCATAGGCGCGCAGCATGAATGCCTTTCGATGCTAGGAGTTGCGGGAGGAGGCGATCCGCCTGGCGCCAACTCAAAGAAATTTGCTGAGATCGTGGCGGCGGCAGTGCTTGCTGGTGAGATATCACTCATCGGCGCGCTTGCAGCAAGGCATTTAGCGAAGGCGCATGCTGAACTTGGGAGATAAAAAAGAAAAAAAAGGTGGAGTATTAATCCTTCTTCAGCCAGGGCATCATCGCTCTGAGCTCTTTTCCGACCTTTTCGACCTGATGCTCGTTCTCCATCCTCTCAAGCGCGTTCAATACAGGTCTGTTCGCTTTGCTCTCAAGCACGAACTCCTTTGCGAACTCGCCGTTCTGTATCCTGCGAAGCGCCTCTTTCATAGCCTGCTTTGACTGTTCGTTGATGATCTTTGGTCCGACCGTCAAACCGCCGTACTCTGCGGTGTTGGAAACATAGTACCACATCTTGCTCAGGCCGCCCTCATGTATAAGGTCAACGATAAGTTTCATCTCGTGGAATGTTTCAAAGTATGCTATCTCTGGTTTATAGCCTGCTGCGACAAGCGTCTCGAACGATGCTTTCATCAGGCATGTCACACCGCCGCAAAGGTCAACCTGCTCTCCGAAGAGGTCTGTCTCTGTCTCTTCCTTGAACGTTGTCTCAAGAACTCCTGCGCGGGTTGCGCCGATGCCTTTTGCGTAAGCCATTCCGATATCGCGGGCATTTCCGGTAGCGTCCTGGTATATCGCAAGAAGCGCTGGTACGCCGATACCTTCGGTGTAGGTGCGCCTGACAAGGAAACCTGGACCTTTCGGGGCGACCATTATCACGTTCACGTCCTTTGGCGGCACTATCTGGTTATAATGAATATTGAAGCCGTGAGAGAAACACAGCGTCTTGCCCTTGCTCAGGTTCGGCGCTATCTCGCTAGTGTAAATTGCGCCCTGTATCTCGTCCGGGACTAGCATCTGGATAAGGTCTCCCTTTTTAGCGGCATCAGCCATTGTCATGACAGTAAGACCGTCATTCTTTGCCTGTGTCCAGGATTCGCCTCCTTTCCTGACGCCAACAATAACATCGAGCCCTGAATCATGCAGGTTCTGGGCCTGACCTGCACCCTGGCTGCCGTAACCGATAACTGCGATAGTTTTACTTTTCAAAACCTCTGAATTTGCATCTTTGTCATAGAATATTTTAACCATGGATTATCCTCCTGCACCCTTTGACAGCATTAACAGGTATAAATATTTACTTTGAAGTGTGATTTTTCGGACAGAAAGAATGGATTACAAGAGAAGAATACTTTCGCGCCGCTTGCCCTGAGTTTATATTTGGGGATGAACCTTGATAGCCATGGTGGTAATATGAATTGGAAAGAGCTGCGTCATGACAGGCATACGGTGTCGCTGCTGACTGATCATATGGTATTCGCCCCGAAATACAGGGGCAAGATGCTGGTTGGGGATGTAGCGATGATATGTGAGGGGATAATTTGTAAGACATGTGTTGAGATGGATATTCAGTCATAGAAATAGCTGTTAACCCCGACCATGTGCATATTTTCTTCAAATATCCTCCGAAATACTCCCTGAGTTACATCGCAAAAAAGATAAAAGGAGTTTCGAGCAGGATTTTAAGGAAAGAATTTCCCCATTTACGCGAATGGTGCGGAGATCATCTCTGGGCACCGAGCTGTTTCCATGGAAGTGTTGGGAATGGCTGGGATGTTGTGGAAAACTAATTTAAGTTACATTAAGATTACTGTATCATTTTAATAATAAATATTTAATATCTGCCCACCTACTGATTCTCATATTTGACTTATAGACGTATATCTTTCGATATGATTATAAACTACTTGATGCAGGTTTAAACACGAGACTCAAAGAATATCAGGGAACAGAGATGGCTTGAGAATGGGGGGATAAAAAAATAGAATTATTTAACTTTATCCAGGGTTTCGACGCTTACTTTCTTTACTTTTGGCTTTTTGATTGTTGTGGGCATCCCTGTTATTTTATTATTTGGGGCTGCCACAACTTCTGTCCAGCTTTTGAAAATATGTACCTTCTTTGTGCCTTTTTCTCTTAATCTCAATTCAACGGGTTTTAATTTCGTCCCTTGGCTGCGATTAGCTGCTTT
>JAHIFK010000322.1 GCA_018900975.1 Methanobacteriota archaeon | reverse complement strand
TCAGGAAATAACATTGTTAACCATTTTACGCTCGGATCGATCGTTTTTTCGTTGGAAATATTTCTCATCCTATTTACCCTCAAATAATAGAATGTCTTATTGTATATATTATTGTTGGTTTATTAACCGAACACCCATGAAGCTTACTTATCTTATTGATTTGTATATTATTCTTTCGTTTTCATCCCGCGCGGTATAATCACAAAATATATTAATATACCCTCTAATTTCAGTACCACATGAGCACAGAGAAATCAAGAAAAATATTCGAAGAAGCAAAGAAATTACTTCCAGGCGGTGTGAGCAGCCCGGTAAGAGCCATAAAACCGTATCCATTTTACACGAAAAAGGCTAACGGCTCAAAGATAACAGACATAGACGGCAACGAATATATCGATTACGTCATGGGATATGGGCCCCTGCTCCTTGGCCACAACTATCCCGCCATTAAGGAAGCTGTAATAAAGCAGCTCTCCGACGGCTGGTTATACGGCACGCCCACAGAGCTTGAAGTAAAGCTTGCCAGGGAAATAATTGCCCTGTACCCGTCCATTGAAATGACGCGCTTTGTTTCCACTGGAACAGAAGCTACGATGGGGGCGCTTCGCGCTGCAAGGGGATTCACGAAAAAGAACAAGTTCATCAAAATTGAGGGCGGTTTCCACGGCGCCCATGAAGCTGTGCTTGTAAAAGCGGGTTCTGGCGCTACTACTCTTGGCACTCCTGACTCTGCGGGAGTACCTGCTGATTTTACGAAAAACACGCTTCAGGTACCCTATAATGATATTGAGGCTATGACAGATGCCATAAGAACTTACAAAGACGATGTGGCTGCTGTCATCATAGAACCAGTGCTCGGGAATATCGGACCAATTCTTCCTAAAAAAGGATACCTTGAAGACGTACGCAAAGTGACAGAAGAAAACGATGTCGTTCTCATCTTCGACGAGGTCATTACAGGATTCAGGCTCGCCATGGGCGGCGCCCAGGAGTATTACGGGATCACGCCTGATATGACAACGCTCGGCAAGATCCTTGGCGGAGGATTTCATATCGGCGTCATCGGAGGAAAGCGCGAGATAATGGAAAACATCTCGCCCGCAGGACCTGTATATCAGGCAGGAACCTTCAACGGCAGCCCAGTATCAATGACCGCAGGACTTGCTATGATCAATGCGATGAAGAAAGAAAAAGTCCATGAGATTGTCAACAAAAAAGGCGATGCCATGCGAAAAGCGCTTTCTAATGTTATCAGCGACCTGGGGCTTGATTATAACGTGAGCGGCATTTCAAGCATGTTCAAGGTGTTCTTCGGGGATATGCCCTATAATTACCAGGATTCACTTAAATGCGATAAGGAAAAGTTCAATGTATTCTTCAGGAAAATGCTCTCTGACGGCATTTTTCTCCCTCCGTCGCAGTACGAGACCAACTTTTTATCGCTCGCCCATTCGCAGGACGATATAAATAAGACAGTTGAAGCTTATCAAAGGAACCTGAAATGAAAAAGCCATTCAGGATAGGAACAAGAGGCAGTAAACTAGCTCTGGCGCAGGCCAACCTTGTAAAGGCTTTGCTTGCAGAAAAAGGCATTAACACTGAGTTAAAGATCATTAAGACAAGCGGCGATACCTTCACTGACCGGCCGCTACATGAAGTGCAGGGTTTCGGCGTTTTCGTGCGTGAAATTGATGATTCGATGCTTGCGGGTAATATAGATATCGCAGTCCACAGCATGAAAGATGTCCCAACCGAGCGCCCGCCTGAACTTACGATCGCGGCAGTGATGAAACGGGATTCTCCTTATGATTTCCTGCTCACGCGCAACAATACGAAATTAAATGACCTGCCGCCGGGGGCGACAATAGGTACTACAAGCCTCAGGCGAAGGTCACAGCTTTTACGTTCCAGACCCGACCTTCTCATAAAAGAACTGAGAGGGAACATAGACACGCGCCTTCGGAAACTCAAAGAAGGGCAATATGACAGTATATTCATGGCAGAGGCAGGGCTTGAGCGTATGAAATGGGACTTACCGGGTGAGAGACTTAACCCTGATGATTTTGTCCCGTCAGCGAACCAGGGCACAGTGATCATAGTCACGAAAAAGGGTTCAGCAGCAGAAGTGGCTGTTAAAATTCTGGATGACGATAGAACCCGGCTTGAGACGCGAATAGAAAGGATAATAATCGGGATACTTGGCGGCGGATGTCTTGTGCCCATCGGAGCTTTTGCGAAGACTGAGGGTGATCAGATACATGTGCGCACAGAAGTTCTCTCAGTGGATGGAAAACGAGAAGTAAAAATAGATGAATTTATAAACCCGGCGGATTATGAAAAGGAGGCAGAGCGCATCGGGAACGAGCTCAAACTAAAAGGTGGAGGCACACTCGTTGACGAAGCGGTCAAAATGTTCGCTGCAAAACGAGGGAAATAATGACAGGTAAAGTATATCTTGTAGGCTCAGGTCCTGGTGACCCTGAACTGTTGACGATCAAGGCAAAGCGACTGATAGAGAGTGCAGAGGTTATCCTTTATGACCAGCTTCCAGGAAAGGCGATCCTTGACATGCTTCCTGGAACCGCTGAGAAGATAGATGTGGGAAAATATGCCGGAGACCACAAGCTTTCCCAGTGGCAGATAAACGAACTGCTTGTGAAGCGGGCAAAGGAAGGAAAATTAGTGGTAAGGCTAAAAGGCGGAGATCCATATCTTTTCGGGCGCGGTGGCGAGGAGGCCGAAGTGCTTATAAAGGATGGTATCGAGGTCGAGATAGTGCCCGGCATCACTTCAGCCATCGCAGTACCTGCTTATGCGGGAATTCCCGTTACCCACCGCGATTATGCCTCAATGGTGACCTTTATCACAGGGCATGAGGACCCTACAAAAGAAGAGACTGGTCTTGACTGGGAGCTTCTTGCGCGCTTTGAGGGCACGCTTGTAATCCTTATGGGCGTGAGCATGCTTGAGCGCAATGTGAAAGAGCTTACCAGACACGGGAAATCCATAGATACACCTGTTGCTGTGATCGAGCGCGGAACGCGCCCTGACCAGAGGGTTACAGTGGGAACGCTTGCAGATATTGTTGGTCTTTGCAAAAAGCGAAAAGTGAAGGCGCCTGCAATTACGGTTATTGGAGATGTGGTAAAGCTGCACAGGGAACTGGGTAAAGACTGAGAGGATGTTTATTTT
>JAHIFK010000321.1 GCA_018900975.1 Methanobacteriota archaeon | reverse complement strand
GGCTGCGGGGTTTATGGACTTGATTCAAAGATGCCTTTTGAAGAGCACGATATTTCGATAAGCCTGCATACGCCATACCAGGTAACGAAATTGCTGGGTGAGCTGTACACGAACTATTTCCATAACTTATATGACCTCCCCATCGTTAATGCCCGGTTCTTTAATGTGTTCGGTCCGGGTGAAGTACCGGGAAAATACAGGAATGTTATACCTAACTTCATGTACTGGTCTATGAACGGTCGGGCGCTGCCGATCACTGGCGATGGAACAGAGACCAGGGACTGGACTTATGTTGATGATATAATAAATGGCTTGCTGGCGATGGGGATTAAAGAAGAGGCAGTAGGTGAGGCCATTAATCTTGGTTCAGGTAAAGAGCAGAAGGTTATTGATATGGCAAACATGATCAACAACATCACTGGGAATGAATCCGGGATAGTGTACATGGAAAGAAGGGACTGGGATGTTAAAAACAGGCTTTTATCCTCCATCGAAAAGGCAAAGAGACTGCTGGATTATAAACCGCAGATGAAATTCGAGGACGGATTGAAGAATGTGCACGGGTGGTTTGTTGAGAATCGGGAGAACATTAATAGGAGTGCTGAGTTTTGAAGGATGCGGTAATCGGAGAAATGCTCAAAAGGGTGAAAGAAGGAACAGGCAGGGAAGGCTCCACTATTGAGTACAAGCTCAGCAAATCACAACTCTCCAAGGACATATGGGAGACGATTTCGGCTTTTTCAAACGAAGTCGGTGGATTGATCCTTCTTGGATATGAGAAAATCGAGGATAAGTACGTTCCAGTAGGTATAGAAAATCCATCCAAGATGATGGATGATTTTACCTCTCTTGTTGGACCGAAATTTAATTATCCTCCAATTATCAAGGCTGAAATTTTAGAGGATCAACATAAACCAATAATCATAATCGATGTTAAAGAAGCGCCAAAACATCAAAAGCCAATTTATATGAAGGATGCAGGACCGATCAAGGGTGGATTCAAACGGTTGGGCGCTACTGACATTAGATTGACGGATTCTGACATTGCGCGATATTATCAAGAGCGTTCTGGGTCAATTGATGCCCAGCTTATCCCGGACACTAAATTAGAAGATGTTGATAAAAAAACTATTGAGTCCTTCAGGAATCTTCGAAAATTAATAAAACCGGATGCTCCAGAGCTGTTGTTCAACGATTCTGAGCTATTGAAAGCATATGACTTACTTGCATCTGATGGTAATTCTATAAATGTCGCAGGCATGCTGCTTTTTGGGCAGGAGAGGGAAATAAAAAGGCATTTTCCTGCAATGCGTCTTGATATTATACGTATAAAAGGAACTGAATGGGGAAAGGACAGGGATCCATTTTTGTCTAGAGATTTAAGAGGAAATCTTTTGAGCCTCTGGTCTTTGGCATTAGATCTTCTTGATCGGTTCTTTCTTATTCCATTCAAATTGGATGAGAGAATGATGCGAAATGAAGAAACAGCGCATCGAAACGCATTGAGAGAGGCGCTGACCAACCTTTTAATGCATCAGAATTATTTTCACTATAGCCCTGCGCAGGTTAGAGTCTATAACGACAGAGTTGAATTTTATAATCCGGGTTATTCTTTGAAAGACCCTGCCCATTTTGATTCTCCAGGTTCAAAGCTTCGCAATCCTCTTATTGCTGCTGTATTCTATGATATAGGCTGGGCAGAAGCTAAGGGGACAGGGATTAAGACCACAAGGGAGCGGCTTAAAGTAGAGGGGTATCCTCTGCCAGAGTATGCGAATGATACAAAAGGAGATACTTTTACCCTTGTTTTAGGGCATCCAATCGAACAAGTCACCCCACAAGTCACCCCACAAGTCACCCCACAAGTCACCCCACAAGTCACCCCACAAGTCACCCCACAAGTCACCCCACAAGTCGAGATGTTAGATAGATTTGCTTTAACTCTTAATTTTTGTGAAACACCCAGGGATTTGAAAGAAATTATGTCTTTCTTGAAACTGAGGGACAGGAAGCATTTCATAGAAAAAATCCTCGATCCTCTGCTTGAAAAAGGTTATTTAAAAAGGACGATTCCTGATAAACCAAGGAGTAGATTTCAGAAATACGTTGTAGGAGATGTAAAATGACTGAAATCGACGCTATGCAGGAGGGCTGGGGGATTGTGGGGCTGGGGATGGCGCCGGATAATAACGCAAAGGTTATTTTTCAGACAGGATTCACAGGATTAGCGTACTATTAACACTTTCGGTCAATACTATCTTAACGGCGCTGGGGTTGCGACCCCAGACCCCGGTGAGGCGCCGCCTATGGCGGGGTTCAATATAAGATATCCTTGGTTGCATAAAATCAATAGCTACAG
>JAHIFK010000320.1 GCA_018900975.1 Methanobacteriota archaeon | reverse complement strand
GTGGGAAATACCACAAAGGCGGTCACGAAAGGATATGCGATAGGATCTGCAGCGCTTGGCGCTCTTGCGCTTTATGCGGCTTACAGCAGTGAGGTTAACAAACTGCTTGAAAAATCTCCTGAACTGATAGGAAAGTTACCAGTTGTTATGAGTGGAAGTAAACCAGAACTGATGCTTAACCTCTCAGATCCGATGGTTCTTGTGGGTTTGCTCATCGGAGGCATGATACCATTCCTTTTCACGAGCTTCCTCATGGGAGCTGTCGGACGGGCTGCCACTACCATTGTTACAGAAATAAGGCGGCAGTTCAGGGAAATAAAAGGGATCATGGAAGGAACAGGAAAACCGGATTACGGACGCTGTGTGGATATTGTAACAATAGCGGCACAGAAAGAAATGATAATCCCGGGGCTTCTTGCTGTGTTATCCCCTCTTGTTGTTGGTTTGATCTTCGGCCCGGTTGCGCTGGGGGGTCTGCTCATCGGCGTAATTATTTCAGGGCTCTTGCTTGCGCTTATGATGACAACTGGCGGTGCAGCATGGGATAATGCCAAAAAATATATCGAGTTAGGGAACCTTGGCGGGAAGAAACTGCCAGACGGAAGCAAGAACCCGACACATGCGGCAGCAGTGGTTGGCGATACTGTTGGCGACCCGACAAAGGATACGGCAGGACCTGCTATCAATCCGCTGATAAAAGTAATGAACATTGTAGCGATACTGTTCGCAGGGTTAATACTGAAATACTATCTTCTTAAACCCTGAATAGAGAATATATCGAGTGCGTGTGGATGCACGTACTCGTCTTTTTTTTGTAAGTGTCCTGCAAATTTTGTAGTGTCCTTCAAATAATGACCCGTTCGTATTAATTGAACTTGTTGAGATAGAACCTATTGTCCCTTAATGTGTTTTATTATGTGTCCCATCTCAGGCAACACGAGTTCAAGACCGAGTTTGACAGCGTTTGGCGATCCGGGCAGGCAGAATATCGCCTTTTGACGTGCAACTCCGGCGATAGCCCTTGTCAGCATTACCGCATTCCCTATCTGTTCCGTACTTTTTTGCCTGAACAACTCGCCAAAACCCGGTATCTCCTTTTCAATGTATGGCGTCACTGATTCAATAGTTACATCCGCAGGAGACAGACCAGTTCCCCCTGTGAATATGATCACGTCAGCATCAGAATACATGCATTTCTTTAGAGCGACCCTTATTATCTCCATATCATCAGGGATAAGCTCGTAATGCACTACTTCACTCCCCTGCACCTGTATCATTCCCCAGATGAGCTTTCCAGATGCGTCCTCTGCACGCTCAGGTCGGTCTACAGACCCGTATTTCCCGTATCTTGATGTGCTGACCGTAAGTATTGCATATTTATAGGTTCCCTGCATGTTTTCTTTGTGAAGCCCAGGTATGTCCATGATTGTTGTTATACATCAAAAGATATATGAAGGTATTTGTTAAGTATTGAACATGAAAAGGGAACTATATAGGCCAATAGCAAGGGCGATGACTGCTTTTATTCTTGTCATCCTGATAAAGTTCGCGGCTGTGCTTACGCTTAAGAGTTTAGAATTTTATCATTTCGTGGATATTGCGTTATCTATTGCCGTGATAATAATACTGTTGAAGTTCAGGGTTGAATTCAACCGGGTAATAACAAATGAAGACTCACGGTCCATAGTGACCGGGCTTATTCTTGTGTTCGTGATAATAACGTTGTACGCTACATTTCGACTTTACTCTGAATTCTTACCTTATGGGATGTACCATATCGTTTTTTTCCTTCTGCTCATGGCGCCGTTATATTTTCTTTGGGAAGTACTGCACAAAAATGCGGATATGAAAACCCGACATCCAGCAAGTACTGCGGGAGATGCGGCTCGCCTTTGAACGAGAGGAGTGGTTCAGAATAATATGAAAAAAGCTATGCGAAACCTTTCTATCATTGACCACAAATGCCCTACATGCGGAAGCTGGATGCGATCAGACGTGAGAAAAAGTGAAAAAGGACTGGATATAATCACTTATTCCTGTAATGAATGCGGTCTCACATACAACGCAGATGGGTGACAACAGGGTATTAAAAATAGAAGTGGGTTTCCAGCCCACCTCCATTCTTATTTTCTTTTCATATAAACCGCCACGCTCATACCAATCACAGCAATCAACACTATCACAACTAATATAATAGCCAGATTACCTGGCTGCGCTACCTCTGAAGGAACGGCTGTTGTGGTAGCTGTTGGTGAAGCTGTCAAGCCTGACAGCGCTGCAGTTGGTGCCGCTTCCTTGATACCCGTTACTGCAAACGGTGAGAAGCTTGTGGTCTTTCCCTCAAAGTAGGTGTACGTCCCGTCTCTATTCTTTTCTGATGTCTCAAGTATTTTCCATGTCCCGTTATCCCACTTTACCAGTTTGATCTCACTGCGTGCAAGGGCATTGCCTTCGATCCAGGAGTTTTCGACCCTGAACATTACTGTTGCCTCTTTTATGTTCTTTGATGTCGAAAATCCAGATGTACCGACCCAGATGTTGAAATTCCTGTTAACAATACCGGGTGCATCTTCCTTCACAAGAGTTGATGTGCCTTTCAGCACCTCTACTGCAGTATTTATCAGTCCTGAATTAAAATTGCCTGTAATGTTGATGAACATCACAGGATTGCTGGCATTCTTGAACTTGTAGGAAGTGGGTTTGTCTTTATAGATAGCCTCGTCGTATTTCTCTTTCAATATGATATTGGAGTAGTTCTCACCAGAGGCGCCGCCACCGCCGCCACCGCCACCGCCGCTGCTACTCGATGGAGGATTACCTCCGCCTCCTGTGGTAGGATAGCTGCCCACCAATCCAAAAGTGCTCAGATGCGAGAGGTTTACCCAGACGCTGCCTGCATAGCCTCCTGTATCCGCGGTGTCCACACCGGTACCGTAAACCCAATCAGGGCTGCCTGCATTGAGTATCTGCCAACGATCGCCGGAGTCGTTGTACCAGGACACCTTAAGTGAGTTCTCATCAAGGCCCGATGCGTCAAGTTCAGCTTTCGTGTAATAGAACCTGAGCTTAATCCACGAGAGGTTGTTCTTTAAGTTTTCACTGGCAATTTCTATATATTTTCCAAAGGGAGTAAGGGTGAAGGACCGGTTCATTCCAGGAGGGATGTCAGCCATCCTGGATATTCTGATGTTATCGGTCATGCTGCGGTTTGTAAATATCTCAATATCCATGTCCATTGTTTCGGTTGCGTTCACCCTGGTAGGTGCAATGGATGAAAAGAATGGGTAGTATTCCAGGGAAGCGTTATTGGTCACACGGAAGTACAGGTCATCCATCAGATTTATTATGGCATCATGGGACAGGTTTATTGAGGTGTCTGAGTTCCTGAGAGATAACATTCCGGGCGTCACTGCAGCATCTTTAAATAAACCATATGTTTCTCCACTCCTGATTACAGTAACATTGTCTGAAATCAACCATGTGTATTTTAATCGAACTGAGGTTGCAGAAATGTTTTCCGCATAAGTTACGAAAATGGGTACATTATTTTCACCAGCTAGATCATCTGCTGTCTGAGTATAAACGCCACAAATAGGACAGGGATAATGTCCGCCTTCTGCCTGTATTACTTTATCGTCAAGTTTCATATTACCTTTTCCGAATTCAAACCATGCCTGCCTTGGATATGCTCTCCAATCAATATCTAGCAAGGTCAGATAGTAATTCTCAGGAAGAGACCATTTGCTCAAATTAAATATTCCAGATTTGAACATTCGTTTTTCATCATTTAATAAAACGGTGCCATTTATCTCAGATATCTGATATATATGATTCAATATTACTAATTTCCATGATGTTCCATTGTAAATGTAATCGACAGTTGCGTTGAGAACCAGCTTATTACTTGAATTGTAATAAGAATATGTGTCATTCATGGATATAATGCTCGTGTTAACTTCACCACTTGCGTTAGTTAAATTGATTTTGACCCATTTTGGAGAGCTAGACACGTTAATCTCTTCGATAGAAAGGTTATAACCTTCCTTTAATGACCATGTAAGATCGTTTACTATTGACCCTGTTCCTGAAAGTGTCAGTGTTTTTGATTCGATAGCGGATTGTTCAAAAAGAAAACTTGTGATTTTATCTACCTTTCCATTGATAGCAACATATGTTATGCCCTGCCAGCCCATCTTTGCATAGCAGCACCCTCCATCCAGACCGAAGTCCACATTCATGCTTGAATTGAATTCATTAACTTTGTACTTCACTGACTGCATAGATGTGTTGTATAATAGTTCACCCTTAGGTATTATTCTCCCTGAAACATTCTGCACGCTAAGCGTTTCATTGATCACAAGCCCGAGGAAGTTTGTTTTATCCCATATTTTTGTACCGGTTGCGATCTCTCCCCGATCATTGGCGCGAATAGTGATATTTGAACTATACGATTTGTTTGTTATAATCTTTGTGACGAACCATGTCTTCTCGGTACTGTTAATGTTGCCTGCACGGTCAGATGCATTTATTGTCACATTGTATCTGCCGAATTTCGAGGTATTGGTGTAATTGCAGTAATAGGGTCCGTTCCCCTCCATTGATGACCTGTTCAAATAGCTATCTGGATGTTTCACTTCAACGAATATGCTCGAAATATTGAGATGAATATCTTTCACATCCAGGGTAATATTGACCGGATAATTAATTCCAGGTGTCAAAACTGACAGAGAGAGATTGGTCACGGCAGGTTTCGTCTTGTCAATGGTTATTTCTCGGGAGTCGTTGTATGCTGTATTCCCTGCCTTATCCGTAGCAGAGATATTTAACGTCAGATTCCCTTCTGGTAATTTCATATCGACAGTTCCATTCAATCTATAAAGTCCAGACGCGAATTTTCCCAATGTTTTATTATGGACCTCAACACCGGATTCATTTATTACATGCATTGTAATATTGAGAGATTCACTTAGATCATCGGTTGCATTTACCTCTAAGTAGAAACTATCGCCCATCTTCATCATACTATCATTCAGGAACACGGAGTTAAATACAGGAGGAATTGTGTCAAGAGTAACATTTACTGATGCACTGCCAGAATTGTTTGCGCCATCTATATATGTGACTTTAATAAAGTTCTTTCCTTCCTGCAATGTAATATTATGACTAAAATTTATGGACTTATTATTTATCGGCCCTCCGCAGCCACTGCTACCACCTCCCACGGATATATGCTCAATACATCCTGTTGTTATTCTAAAGTTATCCGTTGCGTTTCCTCTAATGGTTACATTCGGATGATTCACAAAAGAGTTGTTTGTGGGTGAAGTAATGATCACAATCGGCGGAGTAAGATCTAAAGTAACATTCCTTTTCTCGCTCACATTCCATTTGCCACCATAATTTCTGCCCCATACTCTAAAATAATAAACTCCATCACTCAAAGAGGTCTTATTCTTATACCAATTGGAACCGCTACCCAGCATGCTTTCGTTTAATCCATTCCATTCTAACAACGCAGTGTTCAAAAGCTCATCCGAAGATATATTTACATATACCCAATTCAGAGAAGTGACGTTATTATTCTCAGGTGTCAATGAGGAAAAAGTTATTACAGGGGGTACGATCTGCAAATAAGCTCCATAAACATCTATCCTTCCAGCACCGTATTTATTGTCCTTACCTGCCGTGCCTAAGTCCTTGGCTCCATTTTCCATAGCTTGTTTCAACTGGTTTGCACTAAGGGATTGGTTTAATTGCAGCAGAAGCCCCGCCGCGCCTGTTACATGAGGTGCTGAAGCTGAGGTGCCAAAAAACCTGTATGGGTTGGAAGTGGAAGTTAACACTCCATCAGGCGCCACTACATCTGGCTTTATTCTACCGTCGTTCGTTGGACCCTGCGAACTAAAAGATTCTAAAGTATCATTTGACCAGTAGGTTGCACCAACAGCTATGACATCCCTCGAATCGGCTGGTAAGCTGAGGCTGCTTTCAGCCACCTTATACTCAAGAGAATGATCGCTCATAAGATATAGATCGAAATCCACTGGCTGAGTAGCACTATATTTTAGGATAATAATCCCATATTGCTCAGATTTTGGGACTTTATATGAGAATGCTTCGTATGGTTCTTGCGTTCCATTTTGAGTGTTTCCCGATCCCCAGACAATATCTGTATCATTTACTAAAAGGAGGTCATAATCCTGATTTGAACGAGGCCAATTGTTCCAGCTCAAGATGGCCTCAATTGTATCCCCTTCTAGAGCATAAAATGAATTAGTTTTATCTCCACCTCCAAAATCATGAACTGGCCAAGTTTCAGTGCCAACCGTAATAGTTATCTCTTTATATCTCCCCTCCCAGTGTTTCTGTGCATAATTCCCTGCACTGTTCACCCATACGATCCCCTTTGTGGTGGCATTATTCACAATATCATCAATGAATCCTGTGCCGTCATAAGGTCCAGGCAGCCAGCCTACAGACATCGAAATAATATCCACATCCTGGCTAATAGCATAATCTACTGCGGCTGAAAAATTAATATCAGTATCAAAGTTTATAAAGTACATTGAAGCATTTGGTGCGATGTCATATACTATTTCTGCAACCGCAGTGCCATGAATTTCTCCATCGGCTTCAATACCATTTCTACTGAACGATCTTACTGTCACAATATCTGGAAGCTCAATTCCAAGTTTCGAAGAATAATTTGCAAAACCAAGGTCGAGCACTGCAATTTTCACACCGCTTCCATCAAAACCAAGGCTGTGTAATTTGCTCGCATTAATGACCCCGACGCCTTCGCTGACAACGCCGTCTTTGTAAGGCCTCATAGGACTACGGACGTAGTCAACAAAAGGCATCTCAGACATCACCTTAAGCTTCGAGGCTGGAACAGATGCCTGGACAAGGTTCTTATGCACGGCTTCAACGACTGCGCCATTGTCCTCAAGGGACCTGATGTAGGATTTATCGCTGTCTTTCAGTTCAAAAACCACCTGTATCGTACTTTCACTCTGGATTTGCGCTGCGAAAGCGCCTGATTTTTCCTTCAAGAGATTCGATTCTATCTTTGGATGGATTTTGTTTTTTGCATATGCTGCATCTATCTGAAAATCCTGGTCTGCACGCTCAACTGCTGCAGAGGTCGAAACAATAAGAATCCCAACTACAAGCAGCACTAACCTCAAATACATACTACTTTTTAACAATTTCACCACTTCCTTATTTTCATGAACAAGAATATCAATAACATAGAAAGAATGAACGGAATAACCAGGTTGAACCCTGATTTTAGGGGTGTTGTCGCAGCCGGGGTCGCTATGTCAGCATATGGTTTCAAAGGAGCCCGTATAAAAGTCACATTGGTCTCACCAGATAATTCTTCTACTTTTTCCATCGGGACAAGCGCCTGAACTTTGTTCTTATAACGCGTCTCTTCGATCACATAATCAGGAAGTAGAGCCGTTTCATTTATCATTTCTATAACCACTCTTACCTTACCATCCTGCATATCCAGGTTGTGTGCAAAAGCAAAATCAGGCATATCATCAGAGACTATCAATTGCGATAATATGGACTCAAGCTTTGGATTCTTGCTGTCCGGCAGTGTATTATTATATGTCTGCCCTGTAACCGGGGATATCAAAATGAAGGCAATTATCCCAATCGCGATAACATTGGGAAATTTTTCAGTGAAATTATCCAATATCATTCTTACCACCTTTCCACAAATAAATGGTTTGTCTCATCCGCCAATTAGACAAACCACTCTAAACAAATTTCATTTGTGAACTCACCAGTATTTAAAACTTTCTTTATAATAATTAAATAATTATACTAATTAGCATTATCATAATGAGTCGCAATAGATATATCAGGATAATATCCACTTACAGGATAAATGAGGATGAACTGAAATATCTCATCAGGCAGAAGTTTCGACTTTGATGAACACTGGCGCAATGCGCAGGCGTGTTGTTGGCTGCATGATCAATAGTATACTTGACTCAGAATTTTTGATGTAATTTCACTTCTCATCCAGAGTAACTTCTCCTTTTTTCATCTTCAAATATATCCCCCTGTCCCTGAATTCTTTCCAGAGGTTTCTCTTTGACAGATGCCCTTTATAAAGTCCCTTGACATATTCCTTCCAGGCATCTTCACCCATACGATCCCTGAGCGATAAAACACATTCTGCTGCCATTTTATACTCACGATCCCCCATCTTATTAATAAGTAAACTCGCCAGTTTTTTGAATTCTCTTAATACCTCATTCCCGTAATCCTCCTGCAAAAACTCAAGCACCTTGATCTTTTCATCCACATTGAAGTAGTAGCCGGATTCCTTATCTATGAGCCTGAGCAGAAGTTCCTTATCACCAAGCATCAAACCTGTATTCGCGCATAATCCGAAATAATTGAATGAAAAACATTTTTCGAAAAGAGCGCGCAGCAGTTTTTCCGGCTTTTTCTATCAGCCCGCAATTGATGAGAAACTCTAGATAGGATCTTTCATCAAGCAGATCTCGCATAAAATGCTCAAGACCTCTCAGATTTTCCGAATTTTCAATTTCTGACAACCTGTGTATGAATGATCCGAGCATATCATAATTATCGCTTTCGTTTATTTCCTTCAATCGCGCAAAATCCCCTTCTTCAAGTTGTTTTTTCACGAATGCATCACATAGGTTCTCAAATATCTCCTAACATAACTGCTGTCCGAATAGTCATTATAGAAACATCCGTATTCCTCGCTATTGTCCACAAGAAATTCAAGTATGTGAAAGATCTGCTCTTTGGAAAGCGCCTTCTCATTACCTCTGATGAACATAGCAAGTTCATCTGCAATTGCCTCATCGCCCTGTGAATTGACTATTCGGCGCAGCCTGGATTCGATCTGATCATCCAGGGCTTCCATGGAATTCGCGCCGCGCATTTCTCCCCCTTCAACCTGAATTCCCATATACATAAGATTTGAAGGATTTGCCCTTATCAATGCATCTATGACGCCCCTCAATTCCTCGCGGCTCATCCTGTCCAGCTTCTTTGTGACCTCATCCCCGTCGCTGAAATCTCCCCCCATATATTGAAGCAGCACAGCGACACCATGCTTGCAGTTGATGCCGTAAGGGCATGAACACTCACTTCCCAGATTGTTCAGGTCAACATCTGTTTTATATGTAGTAGACCCTTCCACTACTCCTGCCAGTATATTTTTGAATTTTATGACTGATGTTACTCTATCATCATCGAGATAATCCTTGCCACGATAAAAAATGGTGTCGCCGTAGACCCTTTTTATATCGATTTCCTGAAATGCGACCCCTTTATTATTTCTGGCGTTCATATTTATTTTCTCCTAAATCTGAACGCTGCACAACGCTGTCCCTGATATTTACCTTTGCATTGCCACCTTTACCCATATCAAAACTCGTCCTCTGCACCACAGAATTAATTATGTTGATCACCTGTGTATTTTCGATGATACCTATCTCTTTTGCGTTCTGCACCGATCCTACCAGATGCCGTATGCTTCCGGCCATCTCGTTCATGAATCCGTTCAATCCATACTTCTTGTCTGAGTGGGCGCGAAGGAGGACCTGCGTTAAGCCTTTATAATCCTGAATAACGGCGGTCAGTAGATAATATGCTTTCTCACCAAGCGCCTCGCCTGATAGATATATGACTTTCTTATCATCGAGATCGTATTCCTTGACTTTGTATAATACATGTCTGCATGTTTCACCTATGAATTTCGCCAAATCTTCAATGCTGATGCCTTTGAATGATATACCCTCCTGCACAAATTCGCTGTTCGCGGCAAGGCGGCTGTACTCATCCTCACTCATGGGCTTTTCTTTAAGGAAGGGGCAGACGCAGTGCACTTCCTTGGAGCGCATGTGGAGAGTTTGCTTTTTGCCTGTGTGGTCTTTGTAGGTGATGAGGGCGTTTATCTGCTCGTTGTGGATGCAGCCAAGGGGTTTGAGGGGGTAGGTGGCGGTTCTTTTGCCATTTGGAGTGATGTTGCCAATGCTCTGAACCTCATTATCATGCATTGAAAAGAGTGTTTCGGGGTAATCAAGAATAATTTGTACATCCATTACAGAAAATCTGGAATTATTTTCTACACGGATTCCGAAACGCATGTCGTTATTAGGTAATACTTCATACCCTCGTAGAATTATTATCTGCTTGCTGAAACCAAAATCTTTTGATGTCACTGATCCAGTGGTAATTTTTGGACCAGCTCCTGACTCTACAGTTTCTACCCCATACATTTCCGAAGCAACAACATCAATTCCACATGTGATTTGTTCATTAATAACGCTTCGATGGATAAGGATATTTTTTGAAATCGTATTCAATTGCTGAAGTGCATCTGTGAAATTCCGTTTCTTGGCAAGGGTAACAGCCTCCTCAATTAATATATCTGCTTGTTTTAGAATATCTCTTGCCTTAAAAGGTTCATTAATTGTGGTTGTTTCATTCAACAACGATGCTGTCTGATTAGAAAGCTCTTCCACCTTATTAGCATCAATTTCAACGTAGCAGCTTTCGATATTAGATTTTGTTTTTGAGATGAGTTCTTGATCTTGGAAGTATTTGAGCGATTCATTGTAAATCTCAATAGCACCAATATAATCCATTTTTTCAAATTTTGTTCTGGCTTTTACCGCTAATTCTGTGCCAATCGTGTTTTTACAGGAAATGATATTTTTCTGTAGCACAGAGATGTTATTTGAAATTGTATTTGTCAGCTCGATATCGTTGAGGGCTTTCGCGCCTTCGTCGGCGCTGGTGAAATGGTTCATGGCTTTTTCATATGTTTGCAGGGCTTCAGGATATTTTTTCTGATGGAATAGATTGTTTGCTTGGATTGAAAGGGATTTAGAAATATCGAAAAGGCCAGGAACTGTTTGGAGATATTCAAGATAGTTTTTAGCTTTTTTATCTGCTCTCACGATCAAAGGGCTGGAAATAAGAAAGCTAATGAATGATAAAGTTATGACTGCTAACAATGGGATCCTAGAAATTGAAAGATCGAAACCACTACCAAGTAGCATGATACCTACAGTTATTGAAAATCCGCTAAAAATCCCTGATATAGTCCCCCATCTTTTTTTCGATTCGTCTAGGATTTCAGCATCAGGATGAATAACTGTAATCCGTAATATAATAGTCGCTGAAACACTCCATATTATTCCATAGCGTCAAGTTAGTCTTGTGACTTTTTAAATATATAACTTATCGATTTATTTAATAAGTTTCGCCCAATCCTTAAAATTTCCTAAAAATCAAAAATAAAAGTCATATATTTTGTAGTGTAT
>JAHIFK010000319.1 GCA_018900975.1 Methanobacteriota archaeon | reverse complement strand
GTTATCGTAATTGTTATTGATTTCTTGGTTTTTGTTTTTAGTGACACACACAAGAATGAAAGCCAAGAATATCAATTTAATGGTGAAAATTCAACTGCAAGATATGGATATGCGTTTATACTTTCCTATACGTCAAGAAATCAAATTGTAAATGTAAAAATAAACTCAGATTCAACAGCGGTCTTTTCTTATATCACAGCGCCTAACACCAGGCGCACCGGACAACGAGTGCGCCAGGCGTTCGGGAGGATGGGCGATAACCCGCCGGGGCGAGCGGGTAATCGCGGTTCTTGTGTAATCAACAAAGAAGATGAACATTGATAATTGTAAGGTGAGTTCCAGCATTATCAGACGTTGAAGTTGCTGCCGTAGCATGTTGCTCTCTTACGCTCAAGCGCCGCTGAGGCTGGGTACGGGGATATCCCCGAACCCCTTACGCGCTTTTTTTCTCTCCCAGAAAAAAAGCTTGACAAAAAAAGAGGGGAAAACTTCGCACGGGGCGGCGAAGTAATCAACTTTGTCATTTCACAAAGTTGACAAAAGAAACTTCTTTGAGTGCGGCAAAGAAGCAAACCGCGTCACGACGATTTGTGATTGGGTGTGGTATGTGAGTAGCCCCTGAATTGTTGCATTGTTTTCATTATGCAGCGCCTGAATACTTTCACACCGCTTGCGTTTTTTATATATACTATGCCTGCGTATAGTGATTTAAGGAAAATGAGCAAGAACCCCTGCGGTGCTTCTAACACCCAGAGGCGCGGCTCATTCCTGTCTTGGAGGAATGAACATATGGTAAATGTAGTCGAAATAAATAAGGGTATCGATGTCGAAAATCTGAACAAATTGCTGCATGAAAGAGCAGCAAACCCGCCCCAATTTAACCCGTTCACAGCAGCAGGGAATCAGGCATGGGCGGAATGGTCTGAAGGGTGCAGGGAGATAGAAAGACAGCTTGAGGCGGCAGGGGTGGCGCTATGAGCAATCAGGTTTATGAAATAATAACCTCGCAGATAATTGAGCAAATGAACGCCGGGGTAATCCCCTGGCATCAATCCTATGTTGGCGGCATGCCTCAGAACGGGATCAGCAAGAAGCCATATAACGGCATCAACGTCTTTTTGTTGTCTGTTCGCGCCTTTGCAAATCCCTTCTGGTTCACCTATAAACAGGCTCAGGAAGCTGGAGGAAGTGTCAGGAAGGGTGAGAAGTCCACAAAGGTAATATTCTGGAAGAAGTTCACCCCGGCACATAAGGACGATAGCAGGCAGCCCGGTGAAGTATCGGAAGATGACCTTAAAGATCATCTGATAATGCGTTATTACAGTGTCTTTAATTTCGAGCAGTGCGAAGGACTTAGCGCGGATAAGTACGACGTCAAGAGCGGCGTCTTCAATCCTATTGAGGCAGCTGAAGCGATCAAGGTAGGATATAAAACCGCACCCAGGATAGTTCATGAAGAGCAGCGTGCATTTTATGCGATTGAAAAAGACTTCGTGAACATGCCGAAGCCTGAGACTTTTGTAAAGCCTGAATTTTATTATAAGACTCTATTCCACGAGTTCACACACTCAACCGGTGCAGCGCACAGGCTCAACAGGAAGCTCACAGGACATCAAGCAGGCAGCGGCCTATATCCAGAGCTGGATAAAGGTCTTGAAGAACGATAGCAAGATGGTGATCCAGGCAGCGAGTGCAGCGCAGAAGGCAGCCGATTACATAACTGGAGGGATTTAAGATGCCCTCCTTTTTTGATGAAGATGTGAGGATCCGTGACCGTGATATCAGAGAGCTCAACAGGGATAGGCGCGAGATGGAGCGCGAACGCATGGAGAGGAACAATGAATAAATCTTTTTCGGACAAATTGAAGGCTGGATGGAGCAAGGAGCAACTTATGAAGTATTATTGTCTTTCAGAAGAGCGATACAACAAAACGATACATTGCCTGGAAGATATACGGGGAAGGGGCGCACCCGGGGCGCCGGGGTATCGCCCCCGGACGACTCTCTTTTATATGGCTGGGCATTCGCCCAGCGTCAGGAATTGATAGGTAGAATGGGGTTCATATCCTGAAACTGCCGCGCGGGATTGAGTTTACGCCGCCTCAGCGCTCGTTCCTCGCACATCGGCGGCGGCTGGCTTTACCTCTGCGTTGTTCTCCCTGTCGAGTGCCTCGCCCGCCCTTCGGGCGACCTCAGCGCTTTGGATATTTCAATTGTCGAAACCGCTTTTCAGAGCAATTTCCAGAGGATATGGTCAGTTAAGTTTATAAATATCTATAATCATTGTAGTATTTGTGATTGAATCCGGTATATATCTTACAGAGAATAGAAAAAGCCTTTCTAAGACAGAATCCTATCTACTTTCGAAGCTGTCGGAGGATGGAAGAGAAATCTTCACTATAAAAGATACAGCTGATGTTCTACAAAAATCTTACGTACAGTCCCGAAAAATAATAAGCAATCTTAAGGCAAAAAAATGGATCGAAAAAATAGAAGCGGGGAAATATCTCATCATGCCGTTATCCGCAGGCGTTAAGCCGAAATATACGGAACATGAGTTCGTGATCGGGTCAAAGCTTATTGAACCTTATTATATTGCATACTGGAGCGCATTGAATTACTATCACCTGACCGAGCAGATACCTTTTTCGGTTTTCATTGCGACGACAAAGAGAAAGAGTAACAGGAAAATATTGGATGTGAATTATCTTTTTGTAACTTTATCCAAAAAGAAGTTTTTTGGCTATACTACCGTGAACATTGCCGGAAAAAAAATCTTGATATCAGAGAAGGAAAAGACCATATCAGATTGCCTGGACCATCCTGAATATTGCGGCGATATAACTGAAGTTGCAAAGGCTTTGAAAGCTGAAGGTTTATCTTTTGGAAAGATAGTTGATCATGCAAAAAAGATGGGAAATGCAACAATACTGAAAAGGCTTGGATACTTGTCAGAAATCCTGGATATAAAATTGGATGAAGAATTAAAGAAAACGATCATAGAAAATATTTCAAAAGGGTATTCAGTTCTCGACCCGTCCATAAAATCAAGAAAGGGAAAATATAATGAAAAATGGAAGCTGTTGATAAACAGAAAAATAGGTGAAGAGTTTTGATAACTGCAGATGAAGTAAAGAAAGCAGCAAGGAACAAAGGATTTCCAGCAGGAGTGGTAGAAAAGGATTACGCACTGACCTGGCTGCTTTATGGGGTTTATAATTCCGAGCTTAAAGATGTTCTGGCGTTCAAGGGAGGAACAGCGTTGAGCAAAGTGTATTTTCCGAAATTCTGGAGGCTGTCAGAAGATCTTGATTTTACAGTTGTGAAAGAAATCCAGCCGGAAGAAATAGAATCGATGCTGAAAAACGGTCTGAACCTGCTCAATGAAAAGACAGGAATGAATTTCTATATTGCCAGTTTTCATTCAAATCCAGATCATGCCATAGTATCAATACAATTCACGGGATCGCTTGGCAAGAACGTTATCAGAATGGATATAAGCCTTAATGAGATGCTGGTCACTGAACTTTTAAGAAAGGAAATAACTGATGGTTATTCTGACAGTACAGGCTTTACCATTCTTGTTTACTCTCTGGATGAGATATTGCTGGAGAAGCTTCGCTCAATAATACAGCGCGGCAAGAGCAGAGATTACTTTGATGCCTGGATGCTCCTGACTAAAAACAAGTTTGATAAGGATAGGATCAAGGATCTTTTCATGGAAAAATGCAAATTCAAGAATATCAGGCCAGACTATGAATTGTTTTTCGATGATACAAAGCTGAATGAGGCAAGAGATTTCTGGGAAAAAGGCCTGGCTAGATTGATGAAAGAAGTTCCTGTGTTTGACACAATCGTAGCTGATTTGAGGAAAGAGCTTGAGTTTCTGAAATGAAATCCTGCTTTCACAGAAAAGCGTCCCTCAATTCCTTCAACCAATGTGGTATCTTCGTAGAGGCTACCCCACAGCAACCGCAACCAACATCATTTCATAAACTTCCGTCCGATTATCGCACCGATCACTGCGATTACTGCTCCAAACATAACATTGATCATACCCATAAACAGTAAAATGAAAAGCAAATCGAGTTGGGATGCAAAACTAATTCCAAGAACTGGTTTATGCGTGGCCATCCCGATAAATAGACAAAGATATATTGTAATAACTGCGGCAAGCGTTACAATGCCGCCTTTTATTGCAGCTTCTTTGAAGCCAATGCCTGAAAATATCCATCCAGTATAACCAATAATTGCTATGTGGGCAAGCAGAAACAACGTGTTGACCGAAGAATTGACTGATAAAGGAGGCAAAATGCCGCCAAGGATTAATACTGCTCGTACGCCTGTTAATGCAATCATGAGGGCAATGATGCGAATCTCTTTCATAATCTCTTATAATGATTTCTTATAACGTGAGTTTATCACTTTAAATACTTAATCTTCATAATTTTTCTCTTTTCCAACGGTTCAATAGGCTGCCGTAATGCGGTCAATATTTTGTAGGGAAAACAATAATCAAGCAGCATGACCATAAAATATTTATGTAGGG
>JAHIFK010000318.1 GCA_018900975.1 Methanobacteriota archaeon | reverse complement strand
ATCGTGTTCAAGCGGAAGGTCACGGTTAGCGGAGGCAGGCGTGTGATAGGGATACCAGAGGAGATCGATCGCGCCCTTGGGAAGAAAGAGAACGTTGATATCTGGCTTGAAGGGAATAAGATCGTAGCGGAAATTTATTGAATTACTGTAGATAGCTCTGGATCAACTATCCACCCTTCAAGCTCAAATCCATCCGGAATACCATACCCAAGCTCTCTATTTTCATATGCCCATCCGGCTTGAATTGCGCAGAGCAAAGCATCGAGACAATCACCCGTGGGATCATCGATAATTTTGGCTGCAAAATCTTCCTTTAATGCCACATCAAAACCATAGTAGAATCTGATACTATCTGATTTCAACTTTTTCACGATTTCTTGCCGCGCTTCTCTCAATTGTAAAGTCTGCTTCTTTTTTGTATCATTCTTGTATTTAGGTTTGAGAATCAATTTCTTGGCAACGAGTTTTGGATACGCTTCAACTACGATCTTTTTACTTCCATTTTTATGGCAGGGGAGAATGCTAACTCCAGATTTCAGCAACCTTGGAGCACCCTTGAAAAACATTTTCCCAACTGGAACTCCAAAAAGCATCATTGGACTACACGATTTTGCTGTCCTGTCAGTGTCACGGAAGTGATGTTTATCGCCTTTTGGTTGATGTTGTCGATATTCCTTCATTGTATCCACAAATTCCTGTAAGTCCATTTCATCTATTTTCCCAACATAGCCATCCCAAAAGAGAGGCCATTCCAAATTCCTTATTAATTTTCTCGGCTGTCCAAAAGGAAAGTCCATTCCCGCTATCCATTCTGTCCCATTGGCGAGAAATTCATCAAACTGATCAAAGGTTTCCAGATTCTTTAAGTAGTTGAGATGCAGAAATCCATTTTCAAGTGTGCAATCCGCGCATGTAATAGGTTTCCTGTGACTCGGCGCACTGGTGAAGTCTATGCCATAGATTTTCATGCTGCATCCCTTGGAATATTTATGTCCAGCTTTTCCACGTCCACCTCGCCTGAGATGAGCTTCGGCAGCAGCAGGTCGCGGGTGCGGCGGAGGTTAGTGTTTTTGTATGTAAGATTATCTAGTTGAGCTAATAAATTTTCAACAAAAGAATCATATTTTCGACGTATGTCATCAGGAGGCACAACTATTTGCAGCTTTTTTAAAGTAGTCTGGGTTAAGAGGGGTTGGGCAGCACCCCCTGCATATTTATTCAATTCCATTTTCATAGTTGTATTCATCGGAACCACCAATAATTCCATTAGAACCATATACAATATATTGACCATTACCGCCAGGTTTAATAGATTTTCCATTTGATAGTATGATAAAATTATTTAACTGTGTAATTTCCCACCCCTCCGGCACCATCCCAAGCTCCGACCCCACCATCCTCACCTTCTCATGCCCCGGAAACCGAAACTTCACGAACCACTCGCGGTAGAGCGCCTGCGCCATCTCTTCCAGTATTTTGATGCGCCGCGTGTTGTTCTCGATGAGGTCGTCGTAGGCGCTGAGGATGGCGGCGATTTTGTGCTGGGTGGGGAGAGGAGGGAGGGCAATCTCACATCTTTTAAAGTCTTTAAGAATTACTCTTGGGATTGCTGCTCCGGTGATGAAACCATTTTTAAGGTACTGTCGTGTGGTTTCACAGTCTAAGAAGTAGTGTAAAAATGACGAAGTAATTTTGTTTCTGTTGGGCTTGAGAATTGCAACTGAGGATAACATAACCACATTCAATTCATGTCGTATTTCACAAACAGTATCCAGTGCAGAAGCACCATCTTTTGATATTAGGATATCGCCAACTTCCGGTTTGCATCCCTGCCTAACAAGTTTGTTAAAGTCATCAGTTGATATATGACGACAAGTTTCCATATTTATTCCAAATTGTGTAAGGTCTTTAACCGAAGCCATAGGCAAGCCAGAAACAACTGATTTCGGACTTGCATGGGCACCATCTGTAATTCGAATACAAACTTCTTCGAGTGTAGTCTTGGGCCAAGAATTATTCATACTTCCACCCTCTCGCCTAGGCACTTTAAATTTGACATGATAACTGGATAAACAGGATTAAAAACGTATCCTGTCGATCCTGTTAATCCTGTATGAAAAATCACATTTTTAAAAAACCGCGGATGAACGCGGATGAACGCAGATACGCCAGATGCCGGATTTTTCAGAGAAGAGCAAACGTGATGGAACGCGGATTGCGCGGATCTCCACGTATGGCGAGAGCCATACGTGTGGGCGACGTCAACTGGCGCAACGGTTGACGCGGATGCGCGCGGATCCGTGGAAATCCGTTGAATCCGTGTCATCCGTGTTCTGCGTCGTGGTTTTGTTGCTTTTCCAGACCTGAGCGCGAAGGTTGCGGAGGCTTCTGAGCTTTGCGTTCTTTGCGCACTTTGCGGTGATTTGGTCTTTGAATAAACAGTAGGCAGAAGCTGTAAATTCAGATCAACAAATCTGCGTTCATCGGCGTCATGCCCGCCGCAATGCATAGACACGTATGCCCCTGCGGGGGCATATCGCCCCTGTAATATTATGAATTTTGGTCCCGAAATAAATTCAGCTTTCATCTTTCTGCTCCCCTGTCTCACTCAGCAGCGTCTCCATCCTATTCACGAACTTCCCGGCGATATCGATCCCTGACTCCACTTCTTCCTTTGAAGGATGCACCTGGAATGAGTATTGATCGGTATGCCTTACGCTCCT
>JAHIFK010000317.1 GCA_018900975.1 Methanobacteriota archaeon | reverse complement strand
TTTTTTATGTGAGGAAATTTTGGCTTGCCTTGTTCTCCTTTTAACTGGTTCAGTTCATCTCGCATTTTCTGCAGTTCTGCTTTCAATGCTTGATTTTCTGCATATAATATCTCTATGATTTGAAGAAGGATACGAATTGTTTCTGCAGCCTTTTTGTCTGTAATTTCATCTGGATTGATATTTAATAACTGCAAAATTTTTGGTATTTCAGATGGTTGCATGATGGACACTGTAATAATTCCTTAGTATTTCTATATTTCTGTTTGCATGATGGCTATTGCTTGGTATTACTCTAAAAAAGGATATATTACCAAAGATTTAGTCAAAATATATTTTTCTATTTACCATTTAATTTGAAGAGGATACCTCTTTTCTTCTATCAACCTTTTAGAAAGGATATCCAATAGGTACTCTTTATCTTCAATATTTAATTGCTCTGTTTCACCGAGAACTTTATCAAGAGTTATCAATTTGCTTTTCATTTTACCATTATATTTCTCAGGACTTAGTATTTATATTCATTGATTACTGGCGGGCGGACCTGTTGGTGAAATATCAGGAACTACCGTAACAAGTGTTTGATGTTGCACTCCACTCACGCCATACAAGCGGTTATTTATTTATCGAACATATTATGATTGGAATGCTATCATTGACATTAAATGGACTTAAGCTGAAAAATCCCCTGATCCTTGCCGCCGGCATCATGGGCACTACCGGAGGCTCATTAAAGAGGGCGGCAGAAGGCGGCGCCGGCGCTGTGGTCACAAAATCCATCGGGATAGAACCTAAGAGCGGGCACAGCAATCCGAGCATGGTTGAAGTTGACTGCGGCTACCTGAACGCGATGGGACTTCCCAATCCGTCTTATAAGAATTTCCAGCGAGAGATAGATACGGCAAAGGAAGGAGGAATACCTGTTATCGCAAGCATTTTCGGCGGCAGCGCCGATGAATTTTCAGAAATAGCAGGTTCGCTTCGCGCCGATGCCTTTGAGCTGAACGTGAGTTGCCCACATGCCTGCGGGTACGGCGCCCAGGTGGGTTCTGACCCCGCTCTTGTGGAAGAGATCACACGGGCTGTAAAAAGTGCAACTTCTGCCCCTGTCTGGGTAAAACTCACGCCCAATGTCACTGATATAAATAGCATCGGGCTTGCGGCAGAGAGCGGAGGGGCTGATGCGGTCGTCGCGATCAACACGGTCAGGGCGATGGCTATTGATATCGAGAGCGGCTATCCTATACTTGGCAACAGGTTCGGAGGTCTGTCGGGAAGAGCCATTAAACCGGTTGCAATAAAATGCGTGTACGACCTCTTCGAAGCGCTTGAGATCCCGATTATCGGTGTAGGTGGTATATCGGACTGGCGGGACGCAGTGGAGTTCATGATGGCTGGCGCCAGGGCAGTGCAGATAGGCTCTGCGGTTGGGGACAATATCAATATCTTCAAAGACATTTCATCATGCATGGAGACATTCCTTGAAGAAAAAGGATGGACATTGGACGATATATACGGGATGGCGCATGAAGTATGAGACCTGTTAATGCTGTGATTACAAAGGTTGTGGAAGAGGCCACTAATATCAGGACATTTTTCTTTGATACGTCTTTCGAGCTTATCCCCGGACAGTTCGTGATGGTCTGGATACGCGGAGTTGATGAGGTTCCCATGGCGCTCTCGTATGATAATGCGATAACAGTGCAGAAGGTCGGTCCTGCGACCTCGGCGCTGTTCGAGCTTAATGAGTGTGACTCAGTAGGCATAAGAGGGCCTTTTGGCAAAGGATTCGACATCAATAACGGGCGAATCCTTCTTGTTTCTGGCGGGGTCGGCGCCGCCCCCCTTGCGCCGCTTGCTGAGAAAGCTTGCGCAGAAGGCGCTAAAATAACCACGCTTCTTGGAGCAAAGACGAAAGACGAACTGCTGTTCAGGAAGCGCTTTGAGGCTGTGGGAAAAGTGCGGATAGCCACTGATGACGGCACTGAAGGGAAGCACGGTTACGTTACACAACTGCTCGATGATGAAAAAAATTACGATCAAATATACTGCTGCGGGCCTGAAATAATGATGAAAAAGGTACTTGATAAGGTCACTCCCTCCAGAGCGCAGTTCAGCCTCCACAGGTATATCAAATGCGGTCTGGGGATATGCGGGGCGTGCTGCGTGGACGGGCTGCGGGTGTGTAAGGACGGACCTGTATTCTCAGGGGATGTTCTGAAGAGGACGGAGTTCGGGGTTTACAGGAGGAATGAGTGCGGGGAGAGGGTCAAGATTTAAAGATTTATTCTAATTAGTTCCATCTCTAAATCCTCTTCCTTCATTCGTGTCTTGAGATAATCCAGATCCAGTTTATCCCTGTATGCCCCGAAAAGAACTTGCGCCTGCTCACAGTCATACTGTGATTTCCAGTGTTTGCAGGCATTCAACCTGTCCACGATCAGATCCTCAATGGAAATAATACGAATGACTTTCCCTTCATGCAATACCTCATTCACTCGCCTGCCTTCTGCTGAAGAGCCAACGATCTCAATACCAATATCCTTTGTGTAGAACCAGTGACGCCCCATCTTGGAAAATCCCATATCCTCAAGCAGTTTCACAAGAGTTTCCCTGTCTCCAAGCAGGTCAATGTCAATGCTCTTGCACGTTCCCCGTGTATAAAATTCAACCGCGCTGCCTCCGACCAGGATCGGCTTCTTATTTCCCGAAAGTTTTTCACTGATCTCAGCTAGTATCCTGAACTTACTGCTCAATTCTTCCAGGGCAACACCTCTTTGATCTTCTTCCCTTCAAAAATAACACCTTCTTTTACCCGAAGCTTTGCTATCTCGATAAACATATTGACTTTTTCTGGAGAACGTGGTTTTGTTCGGATGGCGGTCATTTGATTCTACTGTAAAATTATTGCATAGATGTAATAAGAGTTTCGCCAATGAATGGGATATTCAGATACTTTAAAAACCTCGGCGTAAATAAAGCACACAATGCTCACACAGATCATCACCGAAGGAACAACAAAGGTCGAAGTCCCAATACCAGATGAGACATCAAGCTTCCCCCCGTCCTCAGTAGCAGTATTTTACAACCCTGCCATGGGATTGAATCGGGACATCGCAGTTGCAGCGCTGGCATGTTTTTCAAAAAACAACCCTGAATACACTTATCTTGACGCACTTTCAGCATCAGGCATCCGGGGGCTTCGGATAGCGAATGAGGTCGGTCTTTGCGCCACAATGAGCGACTGGGAAGACACATCTTTTGACATGATAAAGAAAAACATTGAACTTAACGACCTCCAGAACTGCACTTCGATAAAAAGGAACGCCAATGTCGTGATGCTTGATGGCAGTTTCGATATCATCGACCTTGACCCTTTCGGAAGTCCGGCGCCATTCCTTGACGCAGCATGCTTTTCTACAAAACGCCTTTTGTGCGTTACTGCCACTGACACAGCGCCCCTTTGCGGCGCGCATAAGAAAGCCGGGATCAGGAACTATGGCGCTGTCCCGCTGAAAACGGAATACTATCCCGAGATGGGTGTTCGCATCCTTATGGGCTCTGTTGCAAGGACGCTTGCTAAATATGATAAAGCAATGACACCTCTTCTCTCTTACGCATCAGCTCATTACGTGAGAATATTTGTCTCCGTAAAAAAAAGTATCGTGGCTGCGGATGAATGCCTCAAGAGCATGGGCTTTCTTTACCATTGCTTCAACTGCAGCGCCCGGGGATGGAAATACGGGCTTGCTGTCCACATGCCTGAGAAATGTCCTGTGTGCGGGCACACGACGTCGCTGGCAGGACCCCTTTGGCTGGGAAGGCTTCATGAAAAGGAGTTTTGCGAGCAGGTGCTTGATGAAGTAAAAAAACGGGAGCTCAAAGGCGTTGAAAAGTTGATAACTTTGTGCAGGGATGAGCTTGATATACCGATGCACTACGATTATCACATCCTTTGCAAATGGCTTGGGATCACGGCTATGCCAACAGAGGAACTGATACTTGCTCTTAGAGAGAAGGGTTTTCAGGCATCGCACACTCATTTTACAGGGATCTCGTTCAAGACAGATGCAGGAGTGGAGGAAGTGAAGGCTGTTGTGAAGGAACTTGCGCAAAAAAGCCATTGAAATAAAGGTTTCATAAAAGTTTTTGATATTATACCTCACATATAAGGCAAAATCTTAAATATTTGCCTCACATATAATCCATCATGAGAAAAGAAGAACTCCTGGAGATACTCTCTGACTGGAACTTCTGGGCAAAAGAGATAGATACAGGCTACAAAAGGGAAGACTACATAAGAAAGCTCATCCCGTTGATAACGGAAACTAACCAGATAGTATGCATAGCAGGCATCAGGAGAAGCGGAAAATCCACGATAATAAGGCAGCTTGCAAAGGAACTGGGCGGAGACGCCAACACGCTTATTGTGAATTTTGAAGATGAAAGGTTCATCCAGCGGGATCTAAAGCTCCTCAGGGACATTTTTGATACCTATCTTGAAAAAGTAAAACCCACAAAGAAGCCATTCATTTTCCTGGATGAGATCCAGAATGTCCCCGAATGGGAGCGCTTTGCGAGGGGCGTTCATGAACGAAAAGAAGCAAAGATCATTATTTCCGGCTCATCATCAAAGCTCCTGAGCGCTGAACTTGCTACCTTGCTGACAGGCAGGAACATAACCTTCTTCGCTTATCCGCTATCATTTAAAGAGTTCTTAAAATTCAAGGGGATTTCAGCCGCCACTGAACTAGAAATCCTGGCAAAAAGGGTAGAGATAAAAAGAGCGCTTGATGAATATATGGAATTTGGAGGTTTCCCCGAAGTTGTTCTCTCAACTGAGAAAAAAAGGATACTGCTGGGTTATTTTGATACCATACTCACAAAAGATACAATTGAAAGGTTCAATATAAGGGAAAGGGAAAAAATCAAAACATTATCAAAATTTTATCTTACGAATATCGCATCGCCTGTGAGTTTTCAAAAGGTCTCTTCCTTCTTGAACATCCCGCATGCAACTGTGGACAGATTTTCTGAATACCTGCAAACAGCATGTCTCGTTTTTTTCATAACAAAATTCTCTTTCTCTTTGAAAGAACAGGAAAAAGCCCAGAGGAAAGTATATTCGATCGATAGCGGGTTATCGAATGCCATCGGTTTTCGGTTTACGAAAAAATCCGGAAAACTTATGGAGAACATCGTCGCCACTGAATTAAAAATAAGACAGTCCTTTGAGCCAGGAACAGAGATATATTACTGGAAAGATCAGTCTGGCAGGGAAGTTGATTTTCTGGTTAAAGATGGTCTGAAGGTTAGTGAACTGATACAGGTTTGCCAGGACATGTCGGACATGGGAACAAAGGAAAGGGAAGTCAAAGGTCTGGTCAGGGCGATGGAAGAGTTCAACATAAAGAAGGGCCTCATAATAACAGAAGACTTTGAAGGGGATGAAAAAGTCAGGAATAATGAAATAATATATGTGCCGTTATGGAAATGGCTTCTTTTAAGGTGAACAGGAAAACGTCTTATTGTCTTCCGCAAATCATATGAAAATCAACCTTAATCGATTGTTATGCAACAAATCCGCGTTCATCTGCGTTTATCTGCGGTTCCGTTTTCTTCATACCCCATGGCAATCAATAGAATCTTTTTCCATAGCTACCATTCGATTTTCTTCATGCAACACAAATCTCCAATTTTCAGAAGTTTGGCGGAAGACTATAATCAACTTTCGGTCTTATTTCAAACGGATCGTGAGTTTTTATCCAGGGAACTTTCTTAAAGTCTCTTCCGTTTTCTGTATATATTGAGAATACATTATTTTCCCTCATGGTTGCAGCCAGCAATGCATCCCAGTAGTGAATACCGTAATTTTCGTTTATATCGATCGCAGATGTGACCGTTAGCGCATTGAAATTAAGGATGTGCCATCCCCGGAAATTGATGATATATTCTATAAATTTTTTTGCAATTTCTTTTGTTATTGGTTTCTCAATTTTTTTTGTAACTACTACATAGAATTCCGAAAGGTTCTGAATTGATACAGCAAAATCTCTCTTTGCACTCCAGCAGTCTCCAGCTAACGATTTGCAGATACTATGCTTTTCAGGTTCACTTTTATCAAAGACATAAGTAAGCAAATTTGAGTCAATTAGCGCCAGATCATCACTCATACAATTCATACCTGTGTTTATATAGTCTCTTCCCGAATTTGAAATTCTGTTCTATGAGTTTCAATGCATCCCGCGCAATCTTTTCCTGCCTTTTCTCATAGACCCATTTTCGCATCGCTTCAATCAGCGTCCGCCTCAGGTCGCCTTTTCTTGTGCCATGAACATTTGACATAATGTTCTTAAAGCCCCATCTTCCGCACGATCTCCCCGACCCCTTTCATCGCCGCTGAATCCGCAGGCAGCTCTGAAAGCGGTCTTCCTTCAAGGTCAAAGCTTGCAAGCACATTATCAAATGGCACGATCCCGACGAGGTCCATCTTTAACTCCCTGGCATACTCCTCGATACGCGCGCGGTTCTCAGGCGTGACCTTATTCGCGACCACATGCATCTTTTTGATATTAAGGTTCAGCGACTTTGCCAGATCCCGTATCCTCTCTGCTGTCTGCAAGCCACGCCGTGAGCCGTCCGTGACCACGAGCAGCTCATCCACATCCCTGATTATCCGCCGCGAGAGATGCTCAAGCCCTGCCGCAGTATCTATTATCGTCAGGTCATAGTTCTTGAGTATCCTATCCATTATCCCGCGCAGCAGGTTGTTAGCGAAGCAGTAGCATCCCGAACCCTCAGGGCGCCCCATCACAAGCAGGTCATACCGCGGCATCTCTGTCAGCGCCTCATATAGCTTTGACTCAAGCAATGCCTCCTTATTGGTATCAGGAGCCATTTTATCGCGTTCCTGCAGCATGAATTCCCGCATGTCGCCTATTGTCTTATCGACTTTGACTCCGAGCACGTCAGGCAGGTTTGAGTCGGGGTCTGCATCGATTGCAAGGAGGGTTTTTTTGCCTGCTGTGAGGTATTTTATCAGCATTCCTGCTACTGCTGTTTTGCCTGTGCCCCCTTTTCCTGTTATTGCGATTACTTTCATATATGTTTCTTATTCGAGAAATAACCGCAGATTTTAATCCGCGCTTGCCCTGCAGGGCATGCGTGTGTACGCCCTCCAGAGGCGTGACTCTGGGCGCCTTTATCTGCGGTTTGAATTTCAATACTTATCTTATTTCTCTTTTCCTTTCAGTACAATCCTGTCAATGGTGATCTTGGCATTCTTGAAAATTATCTTCAGCCCCTCACCGCCTCCGAACGCCATCGGCTGCATCATAGGCATTCCCGCAGGCATATTCATAGCGGGCGCAGACCATGCTGGAGCCGCACCTGTCATGCCTGAAGCTTCTTCAGTTGGGGCTTCAGGAGCTTCTTCTTCCTTCACCCATCTCTGCATCACAGGATGCTCCTTTTTCTCAAGGAATTCCCGCAGTGTCTTCAGGTCGGTCACTTCTTCTTCAGTGGAAACTTTATCCAGAAGCTCAGGAGGTATGTCAGCTTTTATCTTTTCCTTAAGGTTCTTTGGCATCCACACCACACGGTTCCATCCCCCATCAGGCTGTATGAACTTGGGCGAACGGAAATAGTTCACGCCCACGCCAAGGAAACCGATGATCTGTTTACCTCCGCCAGTCTGTCCTGCCATCGTGGAGAACGCAAGCCCGTTTGGCGCAGTACCTGAATAATCCCTGTCCACCCATCCGATGCCGTCCACTTCAGGGATGTAGAACCCAACTACTTCAAAGCATCCGCAGCTTGTGTGCGGGTATTCGAAGAATGAGTGTATCTTGATGCGCGAATATTCTCCGCCCGACAGCGCCACAGCCTTCTCATTGACGCCCGAGTATTCCCCGCCTTCCTTATCAATGATCTCACCTTTCGGGATAGCGAACTGCGGACCCTCAGGATCGACCTTCGCAGCCGCGCGCCCGTCGAACCAGTTTATTGCACCGCATAATGATATCCTGTCAGGCGTGACAACGCACACGTTGGTCGGCGCAAAGCTCTGGCACAGTGTGCATCCGTAGAACACATCCACATCCTCATCATGGAGACCGCGCGTCCTTGCATCCCTTGCTTCATAGACTGTAAGCGCTTCAGCCCTCTGTTTTTCAACTTCTTCGGGGTCTGTGATATATGTAGCTTCAATTTTCTCG
>JAHIFK010000034.1 GCA_018900975.1 Methanobacteriota archaeon | reverse complement strand
TCGTATCCTGTCGATCCTGTTTATCCTGTCTTAAATTTATATTTTCTTGAGCAGTTCGCTCATTCGGACAAGTGGTATGAGTTCAACTTCGTTAGAAGCCAGAATTCCTGAGGCTCCTTCTTCGCGGTCCACTACAGTTATAACGCGGTGAATTACAAGTCCTTCACCCCTCAATGCATGTATGGCTTTTATCACAGACCCGCCTGTGGTTGTGACATCCTCCACCAGTATCACTTCCCTGCCAGGTAGAATATCGCCCACTATTTGCCCCTTTGTACCGTAATCTTTTGTTTCTTTTCTAATCATCAAAAGGGGCAATCCTGTTTCCAGTGAGACGGATACTGCAATTGGCACGCCACCGAGAGCGACGCCGCCAATGTAATCTGGCTTGATGGAATGAAGTTTCATTATTTCTGAAACCCTGGAAGCTATCAATTTCAATAATTCCGGATTTGTGCTGGCTTTTTTGATATCCACATAATAGCTGCTTTTCTTACCTGATGCCAGCATGAAATCACCAAATTTGATGGCCCCACATTCTTTCAGGGCGTCTGCAAGAGGTTTCATTTACCATGGCTCCTTTTTCAATTTTATGCTATATCCGAAAATGTTGGTTAAGCGATGTAGTATTGGGGTGAGAACAAGTACTGTAACGATTATCGAGGGTGATGAAATGAAATTCTCAGTGAACCACACAGGGTCAAAGATATATGTCAGGAGCCATGCCCCAGCCACGAAATCAAGCTGGTCGATAAGAGGGAGTTCTGCACCGCGAACGAAACCAATTCTTCGTTTAAAAAAACTTTTTATCAGATCACCAAGCAGAGCGCCGAACGAGAGAGTTATTACAGCAGTCATTGTTGGGATTATCAGAATACTGAACGCGGATGCAAAATATGATGCAATATATATCTGCATAATACCTGCGACTATCCCGCAAGCTGTACCGCCGATAAGTCCCCGTATTGTCTTCCCGTCCCCGAGTATGCGCTGTCCGTCAGTCCATTTCATACCCCTATCAATGGGTGTTCCGCCCCCGAACACCACTGCCATGGGATTGGAGATATAAGCGGGAATCATTAACCACATTGCCAGTATTACTGTCCCAATAACGTATATTATGACATCAATCATGTTCCTCAGGATTATTCAATGTCAGTTGTTTGACCTCAACACCGGCTTTCTCGAAAAAGTTCAGGGCTTGCGTGTCCGGATACACTGTCCCGTAAACAATTTTATTTACGTTAGCATTTATCAGCATTTTTGCACACAGGATACAGGGTTGGTGGGTACAATAGACTGTCGAGTTCTCTATGCTAACCCCGTGGATCGCCGCCTGGATTATGGCGTTCTGCTCTGCATGGACAGCGCGGCACAGTTCATGTCTTGTCCCTGATGCGATGTTGTTCTGCTGCCGTATGCATCCGACATCAAGGCAATGCTCAAGGTTTCTCGGCGCGCCATTATATCCGGTTGAAAGTATCCTCTTTTCTTTTACTATCACAGCCCCGACCTGATTGCGCAGGCATGTTGAGCGCTTTGCCACGATACCAGCAATTTCCATGAAATATTCGTCCAGTGTGGGTCGCATTCAGCGTTGAATACGCAGCAAACGATAAATATTTACCGAAACGTGCAATAGCAAAAGGTAAATATGTTGGGTTATAATTTAAGTTCGTTCGAATCATTGGAAGGAGATTTTAATGACCCTGAGTATTGAAAAAACTATTGAAGCGTATGTTAAAAACGTTACCCTGAAACAGATGATCATCGTTCCTGCGATTCTTCTGTTGTTATCACTTTCTATCCTTGGTTATACAGCATACAAGACAAGTGTGCTTGTAGAGCCGGGGATGGAGAAGGACTGTAATACAAAAGTACTTTGGGGCTATTGTATAGGCTCGCCTGTGGAACTGGGGGTGGAATTCAAAGGTGGGACTGTAATAACGTTTGATAGTGAAAAATATCCTGACCAGTTGAAGGAGGAGTTCAAATCATATCCTTTAATTCAAGCAAGAAAAGAACTTACTGAAAGTAATTGGAGGTTATTGCAATTTGGTCCAATGAATGAATCAATGCATAACGATCTTACAAAAAAAATAAATTCCGAATATACCAAAGTTAAAATTGATCAAATGGGAGAAGTGATCAGCAAACCCCTTCAGGAACAGGCGGTCCATGCAATTATTCTATCTTTTCTAGGGATGGCGATCGTAGTTTATATAATATTCAGGACTTTCATTCCCTCCATGGCTGTAGTGATTTCGGCTTTTGCTGATATCGCTTTCGCGGCTGCGATGATGAACGTGTTCGGAGTAGTCCTGTCTCTCGGAACAGTGGCTGGTCTACTGATGCTTATCGGATATTCAGTGGATACTGACATCCTGCTGACCACACGGCTTCTCAAGCGCAAGGGAGAGCTTAATGATAAAATAAAAGGAGCTATGAGAACAGGATTGACAATGACATTGACCACGCTTGCCGCCCTTGTTGCATTGTATCTGGTATCATCTGGTTCTTATATTATTTCTTCATTTACACGCATTGATATTATAAGGGACATTTCAATGGTGCTTATTTTCGGTCTTATCGCAGATATCGTTAACACCTGGACTACAAACCTTGGCATCCTTAAGTGGTACATGGAGAAAGGTAAGGTAAAGCAGAAACATATTGAAAAACCCAAAAAGAGGAGGCAAACAGCATGAACGAACAGGAACCTTTTTACAAAAACGCGCGGGTAATATTGTTCATAGCAGTGATCTTGGGCTCACTTATAGTCATAATGCCATCATATTCTGACGGTAAATTCGATACTAATCTTAAGTACGGTCTTGACCTTGAAGGGGGTTCCTGGCTGCAGCTACAGCTTCAGGGTGTTGTGGCGCAGGTGGATGCGGATGAAGGGAAGATAATACAGGCCGATTTCGGAAGACTTCTCAATGACCCTGCAATAAGGCTTGATGAAGTTGCAGAGGGATCTGTCACATTCACCACCTCAAAGGACACAGATAAAAAGACGATAGACGCCATGGGTTATGGCATTTCCACGGTTTCAAAAGGCGCTGACGGCGGGACGAGAATTACGCTACAAACCAGTAAAGAATATTTGATCAAGAAATATCTGGAGAACAACCTGAACGCAGAGGTCATCCCTATCACGGGCAGGTTTATAACGGTGGAAATAAGAAAAGCTATCACACAGGAGGAATTGGAAGACTCCTTAAAACAGGTGGGTGGAAAAGTTATACCCCCTTTCAGGGTAGGAGTCAGCGTTGAAACGCTTGAATTAACTAAAAAGATACTTGAAGATAAATTAAACACCGCAGGGTTCAAAGAAATCCCGATCAGGACTGTAGGGGATAATTATATTATGGTAGATCTTGCCGGCATGGACATGACAACAGCACGGGAGATCGCAGCAAAACCCGGAAAATTCGAGATACGGATACAGGTGCAGGGAAATGATACAGTTCATGTTTTATATGGAACAGAGATCAGAAAAGTAGACCCTATCCAGAAGGAATCCGTAAGGGTAGCGGGTTCATCCGAAAAAGCTGAAACATGGGGTGTGCCTTTTGAACTCAGCGATGCGGGCGCGCAAGCCCTGCGTGATGCAGCCATCCAGTACGGGGCTGTGACAAATCCTGAGGCGCATTACCTGAGCATGTACCTTGATGATAAACTTGTTTTCGATGCGGCTCTTGCTCGTGATCTTGCAAAGAATATCCAGAGCGTACCAGTGAAGACCCTTATCGCGAACACGGGTCAGGGCGCCGAAGGAGAGAAGAAGGCAAGAGAGCTTCAGATCCATCTGAGCG
Source organism: Methanobacteriota archaeon (assembly GCA_018900975.1). Classification (GTDB taxonomy): domain Archaea; phylum Halobacteriota; class Methanosarcinia; order Methanosarcinales; family Methanoperedenaceae; genus Methanoperedens. Next base: position 9,372 of record JAHIFK010000034.1, on the reverse strand, counting down.
CGGGGGCTCTTCCTGTAAATGTAGAAGTTATAGGCTCTGGCCAGGTCTCAGCAGAACTCGGTGAGAAATTTAAGGAACAGGTAGTGCTTGCTGGAATAATAGCTCTTATAATAGTAGCATTTGCTATATATTTAAGGTACAGACAGCCCAATATTATTATCCCCATGCTTGCCACTTCATTCAGCGAAGTCCTTATCATTCTGGGTTTCACAGCAATTGTGGGTTTCCAGCTTGACCTGCCAACTATCACAGGTATCATAGCCGTCATAGGAACAGGTATTGACCATCTGATCATCATAACTGATGAGGTGCTAGCCGGAGGCGCAATGCCGCCTGATAAAGTTTATAAGTCAAGGCTGACAAAGGCATTCGCCATCATAATGGCAGCCGCAGCAACTGTGATCATAGCCATGTCTCCGCTTCTGATCATGGGTTTTGGCGCACTCAAGGGTTTTGCCATAATTACCATTGTCGGTGTGCTTATAGGCGTCGTAATAGCAAGACCTGCATATGCAGTGATAATTCAGGGTTTGCTTGTTGAGACGTCTAATGAAAAATTTGCTGACGAGGATTGATGACCGAAGCTTTTAAATTTCAATCAATCCTTTAAGGCCAAAGTTCGCATTAAGCCTTGGTGGCTCAGCCTGGCAGAGCGAGAGATTTGTAATCTCTAGGTCGAGGGTTCAAATCCCTCCCGAGGCTTATATTTTATACTTGATTTGTTTTATTTGCAATTTTATTGGCATCAAAAATGTTCCATATCCAGATCAGGATCATTATTAAAAATAGAATTCCCGGGTCATCAGAATTCGGGCTATCCTCTGCTGCTGCTCCAATAAGTAATAGAAAGAAGAAATTCAATATAAAAAACCCTGCGCCTCTCATCAACCTGCCGCAATATATCTGACCCAGACCAGGGATAATGGCGCTCAGTAAAGCAGCAAGACCTCCGCTTTTTGTCTGCCGGTACACCTGCGGGAACATGACCCTCACACCGCATCTGGGACATATCTCTGCCATTTCATCTATCAGGTTGCCGCAATTTGAACAATATTTTGTATTGCGCTGCACGACAACTTCCGTTTCAGGCTCTTCCTCTCGATACTCAGCCGCTTCATCCTTCCCGGCTTCGAGCCCGACTTCCTGCATGATCTCCTGCTCTGTTAAATGATCCTTTAGTTTTTCAGCCTCAGCTTTATATCGGTCGCGCAATTCCCTGTATCGAGACTCAGTAATTTCACCGCATGCAAGCCTTTCATCCAGTTTGTCAAGGAGCGTATTGATCTTTTTGATCTTATCTTTGTGCGATTTGATATCTTCCATTTCATTCTGTTTATCCAGTGTCATGATAATCCTGATCTCATTACATTATAGTTTTCATCTGTCTTAGAGCCCGACCTCTTTCAAAAGCTCTTTCTCAGTTATCATATTCTTCAGTTTCTCAGCCTCTTCCCTATATTGCTCAGATAATTCCTTGTATCTGCCTTCGGTTATATCGCCCTGCGCAAGCCTCTCATCCAGTTTTTCAAGAAGTGCTTTGATCCTGTTGAGCTTTTCTTTTTGTTTTTTCAAATCATCAATAGCAGCTTCAGGTCTAACAGGTGTAACAGGTGTAACAGGACGTGGAGCTGTCATGGGTGCAGGAGCAGGTCTGAAGGCAGGAGTCAGGGATTTCTTGCAATGCGGACATTGAGCTAAGTTTTCTAATTTTTGTTTTCCACAATAATTGCATGATACAATATTTCCTTTTGGTCTAACAATAAAATATAATATCAAACCAATAATACCTAAAAAGAATACTAAAATTCCCCATAGTGCTCCGCTTATTCCCCGTTTATTGGCATCTTTTACTACCCAGACGAGAATATATATCCCGACAATAAAAAATACCAGAATGAATATCAAAGCGAAAATACCAGCAGCAATATCTGAGTCAGTTGATCCTGATGCTGGTGTGTATATTGGTATTCTCCCTGCCTCTACTGTGATCTTATATACTTTACTGGTTGTAAGTGGCTGGCAGGATTTTTCCGATTTGTATCCACACCCCCATGTCCATATAAGTTCATAATTACCTGGTCTTTGATTCTCCGGAATTGTAATAGTATAATATTCATTTCTGGACTCTCCCGCACCTAATACGCCGAAATCTATTCGCCCTGGTGTGACCCATGAGGCCGCATTACCCGAAGCGACAGCCCAGGCAGATAAGCCGTATTCGTCGTTCCTGGCTGAAAAAGATAAATATTTACTTGTTTTCCCTCCCTGCTTTATTGTAAGATATTCATATTCAGCCCCTGAAGATGTTGGTGCAGTATCTGCCTTTACAGTGATTTGAAGCACTACATTACCAGCGGATGAACAGGCCGAACCATCCGTATTTTTGCAGCTGAATTTCCATATTACCTCATAATACCCAGGTTTCTGGCTCCTGGGAATATTTATTGAATAATCCCTTTCAATTGTTTCTCCGGGATCGATCGCACCGAAATCTATACGTCTTGGTATAACCCATAATGCAGCACTACCAGACGCGTCAGCCGTGGCAAATGCGCGTTTATAATCGACCTTAAAACTCAGAGTCTGGGTCATTTCATCTCCAGGCGTCAGAGTAATAGGAACGTAATTATTCGCTGGAGCAGAAGCTGTATTAACAAGGAGAATCAGCAAAAGGATCAGAATGGCTAATTTTATTTTTTTCATACCACCAACTCAAACATGGAGTTTAGTCCCATTCCCGGTTAAATTAGTCTCCAGTTCTAAACTACTCATAATACTTTCCCTTTTCCTGAATAAATGAACGGATATTTTTCAGTCGCGCTGCACTGCTTTCAAGTTTGGTGACTGTATCTTTTGATGTGGAGATCTTTCTCATATACTTATTTTTCAGATCATTATATGTCTGGTCCGAAATCTCTTTATTTACAAGCCTGTTACCTAGTTTGGCAAGGACCTCCTCATCTTTCTTTATCGCTGCCTGAGCCATCAAAACATCGCTCTGGGCCTTTGTGATCTCAGCGTCAAGCATTGAAATTGCGGTATTTGACCCTGAACTCAAGTAGTTCCTGGTTTCGCTATCGAGTTCTTCAGGCGGCAAAATATTATGCTGTTTTCTTTTCTCAGCTTCGAACGCTGATACTTTCTCAATTTTCGGTTCAATTCTTGCCGTTTCTTCTTCTGGTTCTTCGGAAGTCTCTTTCGCGGACTCTGACGCAGGTTCTTCCCCTGACTTTTCCTCAATATACTGAGGCGACGATCTATAAACCTCTGACCGATGATCATCGATAGAAGACAGGGTTTTGCCTTTTGTCGAAATATTTTTTAATTTTTTAGCTGCTTTTTTGAAAATTGTATATGCAGTAAAAATAATTGCGATGATAATAATAAGCCCCAAAATTGAAGAAGCGCCATCTGATTTTCCTCCATTTTGTTGTTTATTTGTTGGTGTGACATCCCCCGGAAGCCTTACTGTTATGGGTTCCTTCAAAATCACATCCTTTTTTGAAGTAATATCGTCCCCGAAATAATATATAACCCATCCTTCAACAATAAAATTGCCTTCTTCATTAGGCTTTAATCTCACTTCAATATCTCTGCTTGAGCCGGGTTCAAGCTTGTATGTAGAAGTATATTGCCCTGCTCCGCTCTGACTGAATTCCGATGAAGTGACAGACATACCTGAAGGGGGTTTAATAATTACCTGTACATTCATTACAGGTTTTGTAATCAGATTCACCACAGACAATTTTAACAGAACATCCTCCCCTACTACCACGTTTGTTTTTTCTCTGTGAAGCGATACGCTTGCTGATAGTTCTCTGTCAGTTTCTACCTGAGTTGGGCTCGGAGATGTAACTTTAGGACTTTGAGTGGCTCTTAAGAGTTTGAATGAATTGAGGATACTGTCAAAGTCCTCTGAATAAAAAGTATAATCATTCACCCGCGCACCAAATGTTATTATGTAATATTTATTACCAGAGAGAACGAGTGTCTGCGTCTCCTTATAATCCCTTTGATTATACCATTCAGTAAATATTAACTCTACGCCACTCGTCCCGCTGATGGTGATCTCTTTTTCACCATAAGGATATATATCGATGCTATTAAGGTATTCTTTTCTTGCTTCTACTATTTCCGAGAGGGTCATTCCTTCAGAAGGTGCAACAACCACCCTCGCCCATGCCTTGCCTGTCTGGCTGGTGAATGTCTGATCTCTTCCGTCAGGTTCCTGGACAACTGCCCAGCCTGCTGGCTGTTCTACACTAAAATCATTTCCATAATTTGTGAACACCTTAGCTGAAGCGTTATTAGCTAATAATATGAAGATTAAAAATAATAAATATATTTTCTTCATTTTTCCCTTTGCGTATACTTATCAGCCAGGTAAAGACTTGAAAATCTGGTTTATTTTATTCATGACTACTTTCAACCAAATCGAGCAGGCATATCGATAAATAATATCTATCGATAAACCTGACTCGTTTTGGATCCTGGTATATTTATTTATATTTTCCTTGATAGCAGACGTGCTATTGTCAATACACCAAAAATCGCAAGTAATGCGCTAAATCCAGGTATTTGTGATTTTGTCTTCTCTTCTCCTTTTACAGGAGTTGAAGGTTCAGCACTATCTGGATTCTTTGATGGTTCCTTGACAGTTACAGAGTACGTAAGGCTTATGGGTTGGAAACTGTCTTTATCATCACCAGGCCAATATAATCCTGTGAACATGAGAGAATGTGAACCGATCCTTGCTGATTTATCCGCTTTTATTGTCAGGATTATAGTTCTTGATGTACCGGGTGGAACACTGAACGTACCAGCCACTACTCCGGCACCTGCTCCCTGTCCAAAACTTTGACCATAAACATGTATTCCGCTTGGTACACTGACTCGCGCATCCACGTTTAGCGTTACATCGTTCAAAGATGGGTTGTTCATGAACAATTCAACAATTCCATCCTGGTTGGTTTCTATCACTTCGACCACAGGTCTTAGCGTAACAGAAGGGCCCACGCGGAATTTTCCCGGCGTTACTGCGGCAGTAGCTGTGGTTGCAACAGCAGTTGCTGTTACCGTTGGGGCTGTTGTCGTTTCAACCGGGGTCGTTTCATTTTGTGATAGCGCCGGGATTGCCAGGCTCACAAGAACTAACAAAATTACACCAAATATTCTTATTGTTTTCATAGTATCCCTCATTCTAGATTCATCCTTCAATTTTCATTGTCCCTCGATATATGATTAATATAATTATTACATATACCTTTCTATGCATATTTATGTACATTTAATATTTTAAGCAAATATCTAACATTCACACAGGGATAAAATAGAAATAACATGAAAAATAACTATAGTTTGGGAGCATGCCGAAAATTGTAATTATATATGGTACAGGGTCGCTTAATACTGAGCTGATGGCAAAAGCAGTACAGGAAGGAGCTGCCGCTGAAGGTATAGATACGGTGCTTAAAAACGTTAATGATGCCGATAAAACTGATGTTTTGGGTGCTGATGGGATAGTGATCGGTTCACCCAATTACAATCATGCCATGATGCCAACAGTCAATAAATTTTTGAATGAAATAGCTGGATTTGACCTCTCTGGAAAACTTGGTCTTTCATTCGGTTCATACGGGTGGAGCTTTGAAGCAACTGATGAGATCAACAGGATACTGACTTCCTGTGGGTTGGAGATGATAAAGGATCTATGTATAAAGAGAATGCCAGGGGAAGAAGAACTTGAACTGTGCAGAAGGGTCGGTTCATTGCTGGCATGTAAAGTCATTAAAGCGTCATCAATTAATACCAGATAGACTTCTGCAAGAATCGTTCTTCCAGTTATTGAATCGAGTGTATATTGTCACGGTTTTGCGTAAATTATATATACAGCAATTGCTGTGTTAGTGTGTCACACACTAACACAAGATTTATTACGAAGGTGAATTAATTGTCTGAAATAGGTAAAAAAATTAGGCTTGAAAGGATAATGGACAGGGAAAGCAGGAATATGGTAATAATCCCAATGGATCATGGGATTTCCATGGGACCGGTAAGGGGCATTGTAAACCTTGCTGAAATGGTGAACAGGGTAGCAGATGGCGGGGCAAACGCCGTCCTCCTGCAAAAAGGTATGGCAAAACACGGCCACCGCGGCTACGGGCGCGATATCGGGCTTATCATACATATGAGCGCATCAACCTCGCTTGGACCTGACCCCAACGACAAGGTGCAGGTATGCACTGTAGAGGAAGCCATCAAGATGGGCGCCGATGCTGTGAGCGTGCATGTAAATATAGGTTCAGTGACAGAATCCAAACAACTAAAGAAACTTGGCGATGTGGCTGAATTTTGCGATTACTGGGGAATGCCGCTTATTGCTATGATGTATCCGCGCGGGAAAGATATTAAGAACTCCAATGATGCTGAACTTGTGGCGCATGTTGCTCGCGTTGGCGCAGAACTGGGCGCAGATATCATTAAGACAAATTTTACAGGCGATATAGATACGTTCAGGGCTGTGGTTGACGGCTGTCCTGTACCTGTTGTAATGGCAGGCGGTCCCAAAACCAATACGGATGAAGAATTCCTTGCCATGGTTCGCGCTGCGGTAGATGCAGGAGGACGCGGTGTTGCCATTGGTAGGAACGTCTTCCAGCATGAAAACCCCACTGCTATGACCCGCGCCCTGACTCTGGTCGTCCACAAAGGAGCAAGCGTTGAGGATGCCATGGAGGCTCTCAAGTGAAAAAAGATAAAACAGTCTGGATCAAGGCTGATGAAGGGACGTGGGAAGAAAATAAACCACGCATTACCACAGGGCTTGAATCAGGCGCGGACTGTGTTGTTTTGAATTTTGATGATATAAAGACCGTAAGGAACCTTGGCAACATCAGGATCGCAGCGCCTGATATTGATGCTGATATCATACTTGTGGGCAAAGGCGGCGAAGGCGACGGGACCAAGAAACTGCCTGCGGATTTCGAGCATTCTGGCGACATATTAAAGGCAAGTCGGCTTTCCGGCGAAGGAAAGACAATTGCAGGATATGTTATCATAAAAAATAAGAAATATGAGGAGTTCGCGCTTGAACTTGGCAAAGTCTGCGATTACCTTCTCGTGATAGGCACTGACTGGAAAGTGATACCGCTTGAGAACCTGATAGCAGGACTGCAGAAACTTGATGTCCAGATAATTGCGGGAGTCAGGGACGCACAGGAAGCGAAACTGGCGCTTGAGACGCTGGAGCACGGCTCTGACGGTGTCCTTCTTGATACTGACGACCTCTCAGAGATAAAGAAGGTCATTACTATAAGGGACAGGTCAGGGATGGAAAAGATACCCCTAATAAAAGCCCGCGTGACAAAGGTGAAGCAGGTGGGCATGGGCGACCGCGTGTGCGTGGATACCGCATCGCTTATGGTCCTGGGTGAAGGGATGCTGATAGGTTCACAGAGCAACGGTCTTTTCCTGGTACATTCGGAATCAGAGGAGAGTCCTTACGTGGCAGCCCGTCCTTTCAGGGTGAACGCCGGGGCAGTACATGCATATATCAGGGTCGGTGAAAAGACCCGTTACCTCTCTGAACTATGCGCCGGAGATGATGTCCTTGTGGTTGACTCTGGCGGTGAGACGAGGCCTGCTGTCGTTGGAAGGGTGAAAATAGAGCGCCGACCGCTTATGCTTGTGGAAGCTGATGTTGAAGGCACAAAGATAAAGACATTGCTCCAGAATGCGGAGACCATCAAACTTGTCGGCGCTGACGGGAAGCCTGTGCCTGTGACCGCGCTTAAGGAGGGCGATGAGGTGCTGGTGTACTTTGAGGCTGCTGCAAGGCACTTCGGGATAAAGATAGAGGAGACGATCATTGAGAAATGATCTAGTATTGAGATGACCCGGGTGAACTTAAACCCTCACAGCCACACCTTTCTCCTTCAGGTACTCCTTTGCCTCCCCTATCGTATATTCCCCAAAGTGGAATATGCTCGCTGCAAGCGCCGCATCAGCTTTTCCGCGCGTGAATGCGTCATACATGTGTTCAATATTCCCTGCGCCGCCTGAGGCTATTATCGGGATGTCAAGGGTTTCAGAGAGCGTGCGGGTGATGGGCAAGTCATAACCGTCTTTTGTGCCGTCCCTGTCCATGCTTGTTAGCAGTATCTCGCCTGAGCCAAGCTTCTCCACCTTCTCTGCCCACTGTACTGTATCCATACCCGTATGCGTCCTTCCGCCGTAGATAACAACCTCGTACCATGCTTTTGTCCCGTCCTCAAGCTCGATTATGGTCTTATCCTTATTATCCTTAATATTGGAATTGCGTTTGCAATCGATCGCGGTGACGATGCACTGGGAGCCGAAAATATCGGTTGCCTCCCTCACAAAATCAGGGTTCTTTACAGCAGCGGTATTGACTGACACCTTGTCAGCGCCTGCGCGCAGGATGCTCTTTATGGCATCTGTGGTGCTGATACCGCCTCCCACAGTGAGAGGAATGAACACTTCGTCCGCTGTTCTCTCGATAACGTCTATCATCGTGCCGCGGCGCTCATGCGAGGCAGTAATATCAAGGAATACAAGCTCGTCAGCCCCCTGTTCATTGTACTTCTTTGCAAGTTCCACAGGGTCGCCTGCCTGTTTCAGGTTCACGAATTCGATCCCCTTGACCACGCACCCTCCTTTCTTATCAAGCGTTACGTCAAGGCAGGGGATTATACGTTTGGTTAGCATGGCTGCTCTTTAGTTGTTATGGAATGAAATAGTTTTGCCCGGCTTGTTTTCCATTTCTTTGATACTCAGCCCGATCATAGGGATTATGTGCATCCATCAGAATATCTTCAACCATAGTAACAATCGTTGCGCTAAAGACATGGGCACGATGTAATTTCATACTTTGATATGTGTAAAGAAGAAATGGTAAATCTTCAAAGAGGTATGAATTTTCAATTAAGGGGAAGTTTCAGCGTAATATTAATGAGTTTGAGTCCTGCAGCAACTTATGCCTATAGAAACACTCATATAATAATCCAGATCAACATAATAAGAGGTGAAAAAGTATGGAAAAAGTCGAGATTTCACAATTCCAGGGTCTACTGGTCGGCCAGATCATCGCCTCTGCCGTAGGGGCTCTCCTGCTTGCAGTAAGTGACTTTGGAGGGTACTATTATATGAATTATTATGCTGGGATCAGGGTCTGGGGATATATCTACCTTGGATCAGGGATTCTGGCGTCAGTTTTGATTGCGTGCCTTGAAGCGATAGAAAGAAAGACAAACAAACAGGACATCTGAAAAAGACACCCCGCAGGGGTGTTATGTCCAAAGGGTTAAAATCCCACCTTCCGGGTCTGTCCCCGGATGAAGAGAAGGGAAGTGC
>JAHIFK010000033.1 GCA_018900975.1 Methanobacteriota archaeon | reverse complement strand
CCCTTGGAGAGATAAAAGAATCTCTCACTAATATAAATGCAACACTTGAAGCATTTGTAAATAAGCAAGATGGACACAACCAGCGCCTTGAGAAAATCCTTGAAAAACTCGCTGAGAAATAGCTTGCAACCATATTCTATTCCCTGCTCCCATCAGCCGCGATCGTCCTCCCCTCCGCCGCATCCTCCCATGTTAACTCAGGCGACAGGTTTCCATTGAAGGGACTACTCCTGCTTCAGGTTATTACATCCCTGGTTTTCATGCAGAGGGAAGGTGGGGTTTCAGCAAAAGGAGGGGCGGGGAAGGCAAGCATTCCATGGGGGGCGGGACAACATGTATCTATTCACATGATTAAAGGGTGATCACTGCGCTGGGGCTGGGATTTGAACCCAGGAAGACCGGTTGTGATCTAACCGCTCTTCAGGCGGTCGCAGTTACCTGCTGTGCCACCCCAGCACGTAGGGGAAGGATGCACCAACATTGTTATATAGGTTGCGATATGAATAAAAGATGGTTGTGATCTAACCGTTAAGACGGTTGCGTGCGTGCCACGCACTATAAGGGCTGCATGGTTTAATACTGTGCAGCCCTTTTTAGTTTTATGTATTAATTTTCATTCTTATGTATTGGGCACAGTATATTATATCTTTATAAATATTAAATCCCCCGCGCCAACAGGTTCCCATGCAGCCTTATTCTATCCTGCTCCCATCAGCCGCTATCGTCCTCCCCTCCACCACATCCTCCCGTGTGAACTCAGGCGACAGGTTTCCATTGAATGCTTCTGCTCATCCCAGCTCTTTGATTCATGCAGAACGAAGGTGGGGTTTTAGCGCAGGAAGGGATGGTAAGCGCTCGAAAAGGTGGGGGCGGAATAACATATCTAACATTGCAAATATTAAATTCTTGGCGCCGATACTTGACCGAGAAATCTTTTCGGTCCGAATCCCATGCAAAAAACCTGAATGAACTCAGAACCTTTATTCATACGAGCCGCGCTGGGGCAAGCCCAGACCCCACGGAGGCGCCGCTCTCTGGCGGAGGGGCGGATTTAGCGCAGAGAGGGGGAAGGGCAAGTGCAACATGGAAGGGAGGGCGGAACAACATATATCACATTCTAATTATTCAATTGGTGGCGCCGATAGGAAGACGGAACAACAGTCATTCAATGATTCCAGACAGGATTCACAGGATAGACAGGATTATTATTACATAATATATATTAAATCCCCGGCGCCGATACGTTCCCTACGCAACCATATTCTATTGTCTACTCCCATCAGCCATGATCATCCTCCCCTCTACCACATCCTCCCACGCGAACTCAGGCGACAGGTCTCCGATGAAGGGGGCACTCCTAGATTCTGTTCATTGCAGCCCTGGTTTTCATGTCAGGGGGAAGGTGAGGTTTTGGCGCTGGGAGGGGGGAAAGGCAAGAATTCGATGGGGGGCGAAACAACATAAGTATCACATAGTAAATATTTATATGGCGGCGCTTCACGAAAGACGAAGCAACCACTGAGCTATGAAAAACCGCAAATGAATGCAGATACCTGATTAAAGCATTTTGCATGAGCAATTGGATAACATATGGACATAACTGGTCAGGAGACAGACGATAGAACACGGATTGCGCGGATGACGCGGATGCACACGGATCCGTGTCATAGATATCACCGCAAAGATCGCAAAGGACGCAAAGATTTTTGCTGCTACGCTTTGCGCTCTTTGCGTCCATTTTGTTGTTATTTTCCCCCCATCCTCCCCGCCAGCCGCTTCGTAAAAAAATACACTGTAAAAAACCCAAGAATAACAAGGACAAAATTAGAAAAATATCCTTTTGCAGTCCACCAGTCTATCATCAAGCCATATATCAATAAGATCAAAAATGCAAGTGACAGAAAAACGGTTACATTCTTCGAAACATCACTCACATAAGTAATACTATTCTTTAATCCCTCCCGATGGTCATTTGAAATTTTAACCTCAGGTATTCTAACCTCCGGTAATCTCAATTTAGAGCCCATCCTTCTACCAATATCCCATATCCCCCGAACCAACCAGTTCATCCACCCCATGAAGCGCACCTTAACCACCCCCAGCCTCACAAGCGTATTCTCAGGCAGCGCAAGCTCAAAAAAGCGGATCGCCACGCCGATCACAAGCAAGTAATAAGCATATATGGCAAGCTCTTCAGCGCGCTTCTCATCTCCATTGCAAGCGTCACAGCCGTGGCTGCAAGCATCACAAGCGCAAGGAAAATGGGATAATTGGAGGGCGGCCAGCCCTCTTTCTCATTATTTTGTTCGTTCTCCATGTAGATTTATCACCGTATAATATACAATAAGAGTACCGACAATGAGTATGAGATTCCATTCAGGTATCAACATCATAATATAAGACGCGCTGAAGAAAATCAACATCAGCCCGATGAAATCATGGATCGGAGAGCCGCGCGAGAAAAGAGAGTCAACTTTTGGATTATGCTCTTTTGCCATCAGGATCATAAAACCTACTCCTGCAATTATCATGCCCCTGATAATTATCTCAGTCTTGCCCTGGATAATTCCCGCTGCAAATACAAATACACCGCAGCCTACGACCACATAATCAATAGGAAGGCTCCAGTTCCTGGGATGCATGTAATTCCGTACCGAGAGAGCAGCGACCATTCCAATGAGGAGCATCATGAGCTGTGGATATAGAGCATTGGAAACAATAGTCTGAGGGATCATTTCACCTTTGACAGGTTTGTATTCCCCATCAGGACCTTTTATCTCGAAGAATTTATCATTTGCCATCCCGCCAGCATCTACACTTACAAGATAGCGCCCGTCGTCAGTATAGAACTCTGCATATGGAATGCCTATACCAAAACTTTTGCTTTTCACAGGGATATCTTTATAATAGACCCGCT
>JAHIFK010000316.1 GCA_018900975.1 Methanobacteriota archaeon | reverse complement strand
GTTTTCTTGAGTCGATTAAGTTCTGATTGCTTCTTTCGTTCTGCAAGTTTTTCGTGTGTGAAAGTATTATTTCAAGGGGTACGATTCATCTGCGCCCTCGAAGGGCGCAGGGTTCTCTACCCCTTGACCCCAACGTCTAAAAAATGCCCTGCTCTTCTATTGCTACATGGTTTCCCAGCGCCCCCCGCCACACACATTCCCATGCCCCCCATGCGCAACGCATCCCTAGCGGCGCGGCGCCGGACAGACTGAATTATTTTTGCATAGGGATGCCGCAAACCCCGCCAGCCCGATGCACGGCGCGGGTCGAAGGAATCGAAAAATGAAACTGATATTTCAAACGACCTTCACAACAAACTCATCAGCATCCACAGGCAGTATTTTTGCGAATTTTTTAGTGGCAAGCATTTTGGAAAGCTCTTTCGGGAATCGTATCAGGTAGTTCCTCCCATCCGAGGATATTTTGACTTCGTAGCCCTTTATCTCATCGGTATGCCTTAGAGCAAACTCCCGCTCTAATCGTGATGCAGTCTCAACATCTAAAAGCTCTTTTCCGCACTTCGGGCATCTATAGGCATTTACATTCATTATCATTATATCGCCTCTCTTTACATCGAGCTTTGCAGGTTCCATTTTTATGCGGCAGTCCGTGCAATATGCCGGGGTTTTTGAGTCCAGTTTACATTTGATTTTATCAGCGACTTCAGGTGACATAACTATTTTTTGTATTAGCATTTCAGCTCATACGTATGATTTTCGTATGAATAGATAAAAGTTTCTAAGAAAAACATCTCTAAAAAACGATGCAAATCCGAATCTTTGCGTCCTTCGCGGTGCCCTGCCCAGCTAAAACCGCAAACCTCTCAAATAATGCAAATCTGCGCCCCCATGCGCAGCGAATCCCCGGCGGCGCCGGACAGCCTGAATTAATTTTGCTTGGAGCTGCCGGAAACCCCTGCCTGCCCAATGCCCGGCGCGGATCGACGAAATAGGCAATAAAAGTTCCGTCAAACTCAGGATATGAAAATCCTTGCGAGAAACATAAAAATTAATAACTCTTTGAATAACTGTACTGAGCAAGCATGTTAAATTCCTTAACCGATGACTGACTAATTTGTTTTACGCATCAAAATCGATATTCCATGACCCACACCTGCCGCATACGGCTGAGTCAATAAGTCCTCTGTTATTACTGAATACCCCAACTGCATAATTTTCCACCCCATATTGTTTATTCATGGTCTCATTAAGCCACTTCTCCTCTTCCTTTGTTTCAGGGCACCTTGTCAGGATAAAGAACCTCTCTTTGAATTCTTTCGCGTTCCCGCAATCCAGACATGCTCCTGGAACAAGGCATTTCCATGATGCTTCAAGCTCATTTGATTATCACTGATGCTTCCTGATCAAAGGGATTCATTCTCATAGCAAGGGAGAATAGATAGGGATATCTGTCTTTCAGATGTTTCATATAGAAAAGCCATTCCCTGACAAGAAGCCCGTATGCTCTTTTGACATCCCCTGAGAGATGCTCGATATCTGTATCCGGTAAAGACTTCATATCCTCCCTGTTGTTCAATTCCTCAGTAAGATGAAAGACCGCCCAGAGAAGCTCTGTGAAGTATTCATGCTCCAGAAGGACTGGGTTTTCTAAGAGCCGGATCATGAAATTCATATTCCCGGTAAGGAATTCGCGAACCCCTTCAAGATCGACCTTCTCCATATCAACACCGTAATCATAAGCTTTAAGGAGTTCATTGATCCTGGTGAATTCCGGGTCTCCCCATTCCTTACTGACAATAAGGTCTTTCCTGATGCTTTCCAAGTCTGGGTCACAGTCAGATAAATAAGTCAATAATCTTGTACCGACCTTGCTGAAAAAAGCCCCAATGACCATGTTCAATTTGTTCATCTTTGAACGCCTTTCCTGCATGTTCAACAGGCGATGTATTATCAAAGTGACCAGTAAGACCTCGATGGGAAGAAATGCGATATCCCCTATCATATAAATGAAAATATGATTCACATCTCTAAAGATCAGGTAATGCAGGACATAGAGCAGTATTGAAGATAGTATCAGGGCTCCTACAAAAAATAGCAGCCAGTTGTATTTTTTCATTAGGGTCATTCCTGTAATATCATTGGGTTCTCATATCATCATATTATTGATGTATTGATAAATAGTATTTATTATGGGAAATAAGATCATTGAATGGGACCTGAAGACCATTGTTGTTTTTTTGATTTCCTGATATATTCGTTCACAATTGGGTAAATTTTGGAGGAACAAACCAAAAAAAGAAATATTTTTGGATAGGATAGGATGGTGGTTTGGTGGTATTAGTTGGTTCGTTCCTCAACGAATAAAATGTTTTTGTGATATAAGGCACTTTTCCAAGATTATACCCGAATCATGCCCAGGATAACCTGTGAGGCAAATGCGTTAAGAAATATCATACTGAAAAATTATTATAACTTATTAAATTTTAATGTAATTAAAAAGATTTCGTGCGTATCCGTGCGATCCGTGTTCCATCCCACTGTTTTTCTCATAACCGATGACTAATGGAAGTATTTTAAATTATCTTCTTAACAAGTGGTATCTCGTCGCACTCAGGGAACTTGGGACACTTGATGCACATGCTCCATATCTTGTGGGGCAGTGTGCTCTTTTTTACCCTGACAAAACCGTGTTTCTCAAAGAACTCCGGAACATAAGTAAGCGTGATGAGCTTGTTCAATCCAAGAGTCCTTGCTTCCCCCTCACATGCTATCAAGATTTGCGAACCTATCCCCTTCCTTGCAAGAGCAGGTTCAACAGCAAGAGATAATATCTCGCCATAGTCCTCCCATGTTATATGGAGCGCACCGCAGCCCACCATTTTATCATCTTCAATGACAACAAAAAAGTCTCTCAGGTTCTCATACAGTTCGCTCAGTGATCTGGGAAGCATCATGCGCTTATCAGCGTAACTGTTTATGAGCTTCCACATCTTTTCGACGTCTTTGATCGTTGCTTTTCTTAACAATTATTGTTCCTCTTATTTAATTAATATATAAAATCTGCGGTTTCATAAAATCTATTTTCGTTTTTTCAATTTTGCTGCAAGGGATTCCACCTGTTCTACTGCTGTGCCTATATATTTTTCCGGGTCCATTATCCCTGTGATCTCGTTCTCGCTCAAATATTTTGATACTGTTTCATTGCCAAGCAGCGCGTCCTTCATTTGCCCACCTGTCTCGCGCGCGGTCATGGCAGACTGCCGCACGATCTCATGTGCCTCCTGCCTTCCCACGCCTTTCTTGGTGAGTTCTATCATGACGGCTTCACCCATGTTCAGGCCGTTAAGAAGCTCCAGGTTCTTCTTTATGTTCTCAGGGTAGATGCGCAGGTTCTGGATAATGGTTGTTGTAAGCCTTATCACATGGTCAGTTAGCACGCAGGATTCAGGGAACACTATCCGCTCGCATGATGAGTTTGTAAGGTCGCGTTCGTCCCACAGCGTGTTATTGAGCAGTTCAGGTTCCACCATCGCACGCACTATCCTTGCAAGCCCGCATACCTGCTCCGATTTTATAGGGTTGCGCTTATGCGGCATAGTGGATGAACCCACCTGCTTCTTGCCAAAACTCTCTTCCACCTCTGCTATCTCGCTTCTTGCCAGGCATCTTATCTCAACGCATATTTTGTCAAGTGTTGTGACCGTATTTGCCATCCACATCACGAACTCGGCATGCCTGTCCCTCTGGATTATCTGGTTCGAGACGTCAGCAGCCTCGATACCCAGCGCTTCCATTGTCTTTTTCTGTATCTCGATGCCCTTTTTTCCGAAAGCTGCCTGGGTGCCAACAGCCCCGCTCATCTTTCCTACTGTGGCGCGCGGCGTGAGCTGGTCGAGGCGCTCCATGTGCCTGTCGATCTCAGACGCCCATATCGCAAAGCGCAGACCGTACGTTGTGGGAACGCCTATCTGTCCGTGGGTCCGCCCTGCGCATACAGTATTCTTGTGCAACAGGGCCATTTCAACCAGGACTGAGCGTAATTTTGATGTTTCTTTCCTGAATATCTGGAGAGCATCTTTTATCTGAAGCGCTGTTGCAGTATCCAGGATATCGTTCGATGTGGCCCCGAAATGCACCCATTTTCCCGCATCATCCGACTGTTCAGAGAGCGCAACCACCACTGCCATCACGTCATGGTGTATCTCGTCCTCTATCTCCTTTACCCGATCAAGTTTCACTTTTGCCGTGCCGCGGGTTATTTTCTCGTCAACTCCTTTAGGTATATAGCCTGATAAGACCTCGGCTTTTGCAAGGGCTGATTCAACCGCAAGCATTTTTAAAAGACGCGTCTCTTCGCTCCAGACAGACTTCATTTCACTGTGTCCATAGCGGTATTCAATGGGATGGATTGCCATGTGGGTACTTATAGGCAGTCTGGTTTAAAGAAACTATCGATGTTTGGCAGGTGGGATCGTAGAAGTACATAGCAATACTTAAACCTTAAAAAGTAGGCTTATGGTCAGTTCATTAAATTACAGCCTAACTTCGCATAATTGTAACCGCAGATAAACGCAGATGAACGCAGATTACTCACAGCGTATTCCCATTTCATCCGTTTTTTATCCGGCCTTAGTATGCACAGTTAAGCAAAATACTATGATCGAATAATTGAGCGAGGTCGCGGTGCAGAAAAAAGAATATATCCAGAAGATGTTCGCAGGCATTTCCCATAGGTACGACTTTCTTAACTCCCTTCTGAGTTTAAGGCGCGACAGATACTGGCGCAGGTTCGCCGCAGAAAAACTGCAGTCAGGCCTCATTCTTGATGTCTGTTCAGGGACAGGGGATGTGGCAATAGAGGTCTCAAAAAGAAGCCATGCTGTAGCCTCTGATTTCTGCCTGGAAATGCTGAAACTGTGCGAAATGAAGATCAAGAAAAGCAACATAACAAATGCCTGCTGCATCCAGAACGATGCAGAGAACCTGTCTTTCAAAGATAATAGTTTTAACGGCGCTATCGTGGCATTTGGTATCAGGAATGTTGCAGACATCAAAAAAGCCCTGTCTGAAATGCATCGGGTTGTCAGGAAAGGAGGCAGAGTCGTAGTGCTTGAATTCTCGCAGCCGCAGAACCGCGTTTTCAGGTCGATGTATCATATTTATTTTCAAAAAATGCTGCCAGCGATTGGTTCTCTGGTCTCCAAAAAATCGGGACCTTACAGCTATTTACCATCATCGGTCATGGCATTCCCTAAACGGGAAGAATTCATTGAACTTATGAAAAGTTCAGGAATGAAGGAAATACAGTATTATGACCTGACGTTCGGTATCGTCACGGTTTACGTGGGTAGTAAATTATAAAATTAGTATGCCAATCACTAAACTATTAAGTATATACAGATAAATAAAGACTTTAAATGAACAAAGAGGATGTATGTATCTTAATTCCCACCCTTAATGAGGGTAAAACAATCGGTGGGATAGTTAGTGAATTCAGGTCAATGGGTTTTTCCAACATTCTCGTTATTGACGGGCACAGCAAGGACGATACTGTAAAAATCGCCGAGAAAGAAGGCGCAAAGGTGATACTTCAGAGCGGGAAGGGGAAGGGACAGGCCGTTACACAGGCATTCCAGGCAATTAATACCAGATATGTTGTCATGATCGACGGGGACGGAACGTATCTTCCCGAAGAGGTCTATACGCTCCTTGAACCTGTTACATCCGGGCAGGTAGACCACGTTATCGGGACAAGGATCGGGAATTATCAAAAAGGAGCTTTCACAAGAGTGAACCTTTTCGGGAACTGGATCTTGAACAAGATATTCGGGTTCGCATACGGTGTCTGGCTTGAAGATATCCTTTCAGGCTACAGGGCGTTCACTCATGATGCAATAAAACAGATAGAACTCAACAGAACAGGTTTTGAGGTGGAAACAGAGATCACAGTAGAGTGCGTAAAAAAGAATTTGAAGACAACTGAGGTGCCGATAAAATATCTTTCAAGGGTAAGCGGCGCTGCGACCAAGCTCAAGCCTATCAGGGACGGCTTCAGGATCTTTTCGACCATATTCCTGCTTGCCCGCATGCACAACCCTCTGTTTTATTTTGGCGTGATGGGGGGTGTTCTCACATTGAGCGGTTTAGCTATTGGCATTTATGTTGTGAATGAGTGGTTCAAACGCATAGACCATATCCCTCTTACAATACTTGCCACTTTGCTCATAGTTACAGGGATACAGGTTTTCATATTGATGGTCGTGAGCGACCTGATGGTTTCTATGCACAGGGAAAACATGCATTTGATGAGTAAAATTCTGAAAGAAAAGGAGAAAAAATGAAAATCGCAATACTTGGCGGAACTGGTAGCATTGGAGAAGGTTTTGCGCTTCGCTGGGCTGAAAAACACGAAATTATGGTATGTTCGAGAGAAGCTGATAAGGCGGTAAAAGCTGCTGATGAATACAAGGACAGACTTACGAATAAGGGATTGTCATGCAGCAGTCTCGGAGGATGCTCTAACGAGACGGGCATCAAGGATGTGGATGTCGTTGTGCTTTCAGTGCCGTATAACGGTGTGATAACACTTTTGAAAAGTCTCCTCACCGATTTCAATGATCAGATCGTCATTTCGCTTGTTGTTCCTATGAAAAAGAACAAATGGTTCGAGTATTCGCCTCCAGAGCAGGGCTGCGCAGCTCTTGAGATACAGGATGTCCTTCCAAAGACCGTAAAAGTGGTCTCTGCATACCATAATATCTCTGCAAAGAAACTGGCGAACCCGGATATTGAGCTTAATTATGATGTCGTGGTCTGCGGAGATGATGAGGCCGCAAAACAAAAAGTGATGGAACTGACAAGGGAGATCAAGAGCCTGCGCCCTCTGGACGGCGGGGGACTTGAGTCTTCGTATATGATAGAGTCCATGACGCCTTTCCTTATTAATCTCGCCATAAGGAACAAACTCTCTGACCTTGGTGTAAAGTTCTCATGAGAGAGATGCCAAAAACCGATCTTATTAAAATTTACAATAAACTCCTGAACCAGTTCGGTCATAAAAAGTGGTGGCCGGCAGATACCCCTTTTGAAGTGGTCGTGGGAGCGATTCTCACCCAGCAGACAAAGTGGGAAAATGTCGAGAAAGCGATCAGGAACATGAAGGAGAGCGGGCTTATGGCAGAAGAGCCCATTGCCAGAGCTGAAATTGAAAAACTTGAGGGGCTTGTGAGATGCACAGGGTTCTTCAGGCAGAAGGCAAAGAGACTGAAAGCTGTTTCTACGTTTTTCTATGAGAACCCGGATATCCTCGATAAACCGGTCGGGGAACTTCGGGAGACGCTTCTTTCTTTGAATGGCGTTGGAGAGGAGACTGCTGATAGTATCGTGCTTTATGCGGCAGATAAACCAAAGTTCGTAATTGATGCATATACGAAGAGGATGTGCAGTTGCATGGATATCGAAGGGGATTACGGGACACTGCAGTCGCTTTTTGAAAGTTCAATACCGCAGGATGTTCCTCTTTACAAGGAATTCCACGCGCTCATCGTGGAGTACGGAAAGCAGTTCTGCGGGAAAAAACGATGCGGAGAGTGTGTGCTAGTTGATAATAAAATTCATTGGCATATTAAACCGCAGATGAAATCGCCCAGAGTCACGCCTCTGGAGGGCGTGTCCACGTCGACTGTCACGCCAGTCGATTGCGTGCACACGTATGCCAGCACACTGGCATACGTGGACGGGCGTCCTCAAGGGGCGCAACCCTTGACGTATGCCCCGTAGGGCATACGTGTGCGCGGAGTCGAGAACCCGCAGGGTTTCGGCATGATGAACGCAGATTTGTTGATACGGATAATTTATAGATTACTTAAACAGAAGTGTACCTGAAAATGTCAAAATGTAACAACATCCTCATCCGCGACATCCCCCTTTTCGGCTGCATCGCCTTTGGCATAATCGACCGCGGGACGAACGTACTTCAGGTCCGCCCGATAAGCGAGTGCCCGCTGTCGTGCATTTTTTGTTCCACTGACGCAGGTTCCCGCACAAAGCAGAGGATATCAGAGTATATGGTTGACCTGCCGCAATTGCTTGCTGCGTTCGAATGGGCCGCCTCTTACAAAGAGACGAATGACATCGAAGCGCATATCGATACTGTGGGGGAGCCATCGATGTACCCGCAGCTTGTTGAACTGGTCGGGGGGCTTTCGAAGAATAGTCATGTCAAGACTGTCTCGATGCAGACGAACGGGACGTTGCTCTCAGAAAAACTCATCGACAAACTGGAATCTGCGGGGCTTTCGCGCATCAATATGTCCATTGAATCGCTTGAACCCGAACTTGCAAAGAGGATAGCAGGTACGGATGCATACAACCTTACACGTGTGCTTGAGAACGCGGAATATATCGCCAGGAACACAGGTATCGACCTTCTCATCGCGCCAGTGTGGCTTCCAGGAATAAACGATGACGAGATGCCAAAATTGATCGAGTTCGCTCTTCGCATCGGCTCAGGCAAACGGTGGCCTGCGCTTGGGATACAGAAGTTCCTGCCCCACAAGTACGGAAGAAAACAGGGCATCAGGTCTATGGACTGGGAGGAGTTCTATTTGCGATTGAGGAGATGGGAAGAAATGTACGGCATAAAACTTGTTCTTAAGCCGGAAGACTTTGGCAGTTTCGAATGGAAAGCCATTCCCCGCATGTTCAAAAGATATGAGAAAGTCAAAGTGAATGTCGTTGGGCCAGGCTGGATGAAAGGTGAGAAGCTTGCGGTGGCGCGGGACAGGGTGCTCACTATCGTGGATGCTGACAGGATCCCTGTGGGAAGCGAGGTGTATGTGAGGATGGAAAGAGTGGTGGACGGGATATATATAGCTAAAAAACAGACATCATGGAAAACTATATAAGTATACAAACGGTAGCCTATAGTCGGTCACGCATACCTTCACTTGAGTCTACTCTCGAGTTGGGAAAAATATTGTGGCTTAAAAACTATTAAGTAAATAAACGTTTATCAAAGGAATATAAAAAACAAGTAAAAATATGCATTATTTGGAGCATCAATATGATCAGAACAAATGAAGATGTATTAAAATCAATTGAACAAAACCAGGTTCAGTTCTTAAGACTTCAATTCGTGGACATAGGGGGCATGGTCAAGAATGTGGGAATACCTGTTTCACAAGCAGAGAAAGCATTGAACTCAGGCATTGCATTTGACGGCTCCTCGATCGAGGGTTTTGTCAGGATAGAAGAGTCGGACATGCTGCTGAAACCCGACATCAATACATACCAGATCCTGCCCTGGGACGTGAACGGAGGAAAGGTGGCAAGGCTTATCTGTGACGTCTACAAACCAAACGGTAAACCGTTCGAAGGCGACCCCCGCTACGTTTTAAAGAGAGCCCTTAAGGAAGCGGAGAAACGCGGTTTTGTCATGAACACCGGTCCTGAACTTGAATTCTTTTTCTTCAAGCGAAAAGACGACCAGGCCACCAACATACCGCAT
This sequence comes from Methanobacteriota archaeon, assembly GCA_018900975.1. Lineage (GTDB taxonomy): Archaea > Halobacteriota > Methanosarcinia > Methanosarcinales > Methanoperedenaceae > Methanoperedens. The sequence goes on along the minus strand of JAHIFK010000316.1, from coordinate 198 downwards.
GACTTTGGAGGCTATTTTGATTTCCCGCCAGTTGACCAGGCTGAAGATATCCGCCAGGAAATAGTTGTGGCGCTTGAGAAGATGGGTTTCAACATAGAGGCATCCCACCATGAAGTCTCAAATGGCCAGCATGAGATAGATTTCAAATATGCCGATGCATTGACAACTGCGGATAATGTCATCACGTTCAAGTTCGTC
>JAHIFK010000315.1 GCA_018900975.1 Methanobacteriota archaeon | reverse complement strand
CTGAAGCCACCTCTGGTTCACATATTGTTTCGGGCTGTGGCTGCCGATATTAGGGAACTCCGCACCATGCTTCGCAGCATCGCACTTCCCGTTTTCTTTACGCAGGAGCAGACCTTCGCAGTGGGATTTTAACCCCGGTGGACATAGTGCCGTTACATTCATTTTGATGTCCTTTTTGTTTGTTCTCTCTTTCTTGTGCTTCGAGGCACGCAACGCAGATGAACGCGGATTTATTACTACGCTTTCTGAAAATCATATTGATATCTCGGTTACAACCTAAATTATTACATACAAAATATAAATTCCCGCGCGTCAAAAATCACAGTGCGTATCTGCGTTTATTTATTGAATTTAATATAATTGCTTTGTGAGTGAAAAGTTGTGGCGTCTTTTCGAACAAATATTTGCGCCGCAATGGGATTTCAAATTCCGCGTTCATTTGCGGTTTCGCATATCGTTATCGGTGGTGCTTATTTCCTTAGACTCCCCTTCCAAAGCCTGAAACTTCGCAAGCTCCTCTCCATAAAGCACAACCATTCTCCCCAACTGATCCTCGCAGGCGCAGGCAAGACCACGACCATCAACGCTAAGATTGTGCACATGCGCGAAAAGAGAATTCTTCTGGGAGATTTTTATGGATATGCCATTACAAACCTATATGCAAGTATAAGGAGTAAGGAGTTTATTTGATCATATGCAAAATAGTGATATAGCATCGCGCAACAGAGCGCTTAAGACTGAACTCAAAAGAGTGGTAAATGAGTTAAAGAAGGCTGGAGTCGAGAGGATCATATTATTTGGATCTCTTGCCAGAGATGATATCGGTCTTGCAAGCGATATAGACTTGCTAGTGGTGCAGGAAACAAAAAAAGGTTCATGGAGCAGCTTATCGAACTTTATGAGATCATTAATCCTCGATATGCCCTTGATCTTCTTGTTTATACTCCATCGGAATTCAATGAGATGAAAGAGAATACCATTTTTGTAAAGAAGATACTCAGCGAGGGGAAAATACTCTATGAAGTGTGAACATGAAAGCGAAGCAAGACGGTGGCTCCTATAGGCTAAACATGATCTTGATGATGCAAATTTTTCTTTAGGATATTTGTATGAAACAATTGAAAGAATAAGATCCAAAACACCAGGAAATAGCGATGTAGTTTTTGGAATGGAAGCAACCGGGATATACTCTTTGCCTTTGTATTCCGCCCTGAAAAGAGATGGACATAAGGTCAAGCTATACAATCCTATTCAAACCAATGGCTTTCGGAAAATGAATATTCGAAAGACAAAAACTGACCAGACAAACCGATAGTGGATACTATTTTTTTATTTCATGCAAGTATGGAGTGTTGTGATTATATGCAACTATTGATCTCAAGTTAAACTCCGCCAGCGGCGGCGCCTCACCGGGGTCTGGGGTCGCACCCCAGCGCCGTTCAGATAATATTGACCGAAAGTGTTAATAGTACGTTCATCTGCGGTTTGTTTTCGTTTATAGAAAAATTCCTTCTTTGTGTCCATGGCGTTCTTTGCTCACGATTTTTGAATCATGAGTTTATCCCGTATGAATTTTTTAACCTCAAGTGCCAGTTCATAAGCCTCTTTTGTCTCTTCGATCGTTGGCTCGTACCACTCATCAGGATAGCGTATCTCAACTGCATAATCTGTTAGAATGTCAATATGCGATAATTTTTCATTGAAAGAATTATCCACTTCTGAACATAAATTTATCAAAGTCATAATGCTATGCGTTTTCGGAAATTCTATCTGGTATTTTACGAGAAAAGCCTTGAGGTATTTCTCCACAGCTTGCTGACAATGGAAACATACACCTTCAGAAATGATGATATTTGCCTTAAGACCCTGTTCTGCTGCAATTAAATCACGGTCTGCAATCTTTATCCATTGAATAACGAGATCATTTATGACCTTATTTTTGTTCATATATCACTTTTCCATATTTATTCGCAGGATAAACTACTGTTCCGATAACATCTTTCAACCTGTCAAATTCCTGAGTGCTTTTGACTATTATGTCTATTGGTATTGAAAAATCCTTAAGGATATTTCTAACTTTTCGGTTCCTTTGGATCCCTGGAAGATCATCATCTTTTATTATGAGAAAATCCAGATCGCTATCTTTTGTTGGATGCCCGTATGCATATGATCCGAACAGGATTATCTTTCTGGGTTTATACCCTTCAACTATGGTTTTGACTACTTTCTTAATTTGCTCTTGATTTATCATTGATCTCTTCCTCGGGAGCATCCATCTTGCTAATCGCCATTTTCTTACCTACCTTTTATCTTATCTGTGATATTCTATATAAATCTTTAGCGCAAAACCGCATAAAATGACGGAATATTCATAGTTTGTTATTTTCCCGCAGCCACACTTGTTTTCACATCTTAACATTAAACTGCTCCTTATCCCCTGCATAAGGACACTGTTTCACTTATATCATCTCAGTCTCTTCCAGGAACTCAAACCCAGCCCCTATATTCACAGGCTCGCATATATCAAAAACTGATGGCGAGTGCCAGAGAATGGACCGTCAAAACCAAGTTTTCTCAGCTTTCGGATGAAATCTCGTCTCTTACACGGCACCCATTGGCTCATAAGCCGGCT
>JAHIFK010000314.1 GCA_018900975.1 Methanobacteriota archaeon | reverse complement strand
TTCCTGGATCTTTGATAGAACAGGATTCACCGTAGTCAATACCAGCTTCTGCACCATCTTATACTCAGACGGCTGACCCCACAGCACATGCTGGAGTATTGCAAGATCATCTGGTGTAGCCTTAGCTCTGCCTCCAAGGTATGCATTCGCCTTGATCAGCGATAATGCTTGTTTATACCTTCTATCTGAAGCGATGATATTCTCCTTCTTCAGAACTTCTCTCAGGTTAACGAGTGCGATATAAACTTCATCTGGCAGCGCTACCTTCTCAGTCTGCATCGCCGTTAATTCCTGCAGTGTGATCACGGTATTCGAAGCGATGGCTGTGATGCGAGCATATTCACGAAGTTCTGAGGACTTGCGATGTATTGCGTCATGAACCTCAGGAGGAACCTGTCATACAGAGCAGACAATTCCCCGCTCTCTGGCAGCTCATTCGATGCTCCGAAAAGACTTTGGAGCGGCACCTTCACTGGCGCGCCATTATTATCGAACTTACGCTCATTCACAATCCTGAGCAGTGTGTTTAGTATGCTGCTTGAACCTTTCCAGACCTCATCGATAAACGCAATATGCGCCTCAGGCAGCTTCCCTGTTATGATCCTTGTATACTTGTCCTGTTCCAGCGCCTTCAGACTAATCGGACCGAAGAGTTCTTCTGGTGTTGAAAACTTTGTCAGAAGCCAGCTGAAATAATTGCCCCCTATACGTGCGCATAGGTCCTCAACCAACTGACTCTTTGCTGTCCCAGGCGGACCGAGCAATAATACATGCTGTCTTGCAAGCAGCGCCACGATCGACCCGTGTACTTCTTCATCTCTTTCAAAATATGCTTTTCTTAACTCAGCTTCTATCTGAAGCAACTTCTGTAATGTCATTTTTTTATACCTCTCTACATTCCGATTTCAATATTCTGCTTTTGTGATATTCTTGCCAGGCGCTGGGTGCGCGTCCGTATCTGATGCACAGCCAAGCTGGCATTTATTAGTTCCATCTTCTTGCGGATCGGCGAATGCCCCGCACTTTGGGCACCTTATCTCATCCTTCTCGAACCCCTTCTCGCACTCGAAACACAGGAACCCGCCTTTTGGATATGGTGAACCATGCTCTCGTCTGACCTCCTCACTATCCAGCGACGGTATGCGGTTCACAAAGCGCCCGCTTCCCCATGCTACACTACTCCCGCAGTTCCAGCATGTTTCTCTTGTTACTACTTCATCTGAGTCTTTGCTTTCTTCCGTCTCGCAGAGCTCATCCAAGTCCACATCTACTTTTTCATTCGTCTTTGTATCAGTCACTTGAAACACAGTGGCTGTTGACTCAGGATCGAGATGAATGCATCTTGCTTGCTTCGCAGCATCCAGCGGATTCTCTGCGTCTATGTCTATTTTCCACTCAACCAAATATTCTGCCATAGTACCTCCATATTGAAAAATCAGTCAGTGCTCAAAAGATTCGATAGCTTCATGCTGCCGCCTCCGACAGGTCTTTGCAATCAGCCAGGATCTGTCTCTTTGCTGTAGCGAATGACTCGTCCAACTTTCCCCAGGTGTTCCTTACTACAGGGTGCCACACATTATTGATCTGTGTGTCTGGCTTCCAGTTGTCAAGTGCCCATTGAACAAACTCCTTGACTTCCTCAGACGGCAAATCTCTCCATAGGTGCATGACTCTTCAAACCCCCATTGTTGGATATGCAAGGCTAACTAGACTCTGTCCTTCTTCGTCGAGGTTGGCAATCTGCTTCGCAGCGCTAACGATCCGCTCGGACCTCTGAGGATCCCGCGCTTCTAAACGCTCAAATATCTCAACATCACGCTCGATCATCTTCATGAGGTCGCAATTGAAGCAAGCCATACAGCGCTCACAGTAATCCTTTGCCTCACCGGCGATTGCTCTATTGATAAGTATCTTCGCATGCTTTGGCGTGTGATATCCAATCGAGCCCTCAATAAGAGCAGCGACGAGCCAATCCATTCCCTTCTTCTCGATAACACTGTTCAACTCAACGTTATCCATAGTTATCTTCCTGCACCAAACGATGCACTTTTATTATTCATCTTATTACACCTCTCATATTACGAAAGTGAAAGGAAAGTTGGAAAGCATCGTGTGTAATGGATTAGCACATCTGCTTTCTCAAGCGTGCGAAGCCTGCCATAGTTTAGTCTGCCTTTACCACGATGCGAGCCTGCCTGTCAGAGACTACGCTGAGAGCTCTACTTGAAAAAAGGTTGTGATATTTGTACAAAGGCTTCGGACGTAGCCGCAGCGGGGTTCGGGAGATTTTTATTGAAGGCAAGAGGCGTTTCTCATGCTTCCGAAAGGTGATAGGAATATAGAAATTTTTCTTTTGGCGCTAAGAATAGGCGCATAATATAGGGTAAGATTATAAATCCTTATGATGTTTTTTATGTAACCATATATCCATCTCTTTTCAAAACTGTTATCAATTTCACTACCGAGTAGGCAGCCCTGGTCACTCCCATACTTCGATCATCTGCATCTGTCCCGACTATATAAAGATTCTTGATTGGAGTCTCCGTATCTGCAATAAATCCGTTTATTGACACCGCGGCTTTTTCCGGTGTGGTTACCTGGTAATGGATCATATCTATATATTTATCAATACCGGGATACACACGTAAAATAGTGTCATAAGCTTCGCCTTTTTCAGATTCCAGATCATTGTTTTCATCTATAGAAAACATAAATCCAACAAGTTTTTTTCCGCTGGGTGCAAATTTCCTGTTGTAATTGCTTATTGGCATTGCCCAGAAAGCCTTTTTCTTGAACCATATCTCACCCCCTACATAGTTGAATTCATCGAATTCGCTACTCAGTCCAAGCCAAATTGTTAAAGTCCTTGATTGTTTGACATTATTCAAATCTGAAACATAGCCTGCTGGCAAATCTTTAATATATTGGGGAATATCTTTAACAAAAGCTGAATAAATAATCGAGTCAGCATAATATGATTCTTCTCCTGTTGAGACTCCCTTTGCTGTATTACCTTCCACGATAATTTCTTTTACAGCAGTATTTGTTTTAATCTCCACAGTCTTTGGCAGTGAATATAATATGGCATTTACTATGGCTTTCAGGCCATCCCTTGGATAAAATTGGTTATAGCTTACTTTCCTATTATTCAATAACCTGCTGACATAAGATAATTTCTTAGCTTCTTCATACAGATTGTAATTTTGATTCTTCTCATGGGCTATGTCTTTTTGAATGCTCTCTTCAACAAATCCACTACCTACAAACATTCTCTGGACAGAGGTCTCTTTCATCGCTCTCCCGGATAAGAAATAACAAAAAGTATCAGTAAACTCAGTCGTGTCGGATGAAAGATTATCCCACGGAAGGCATTCATAAACTGATGTCTTTGAGAGATCTGTACCAAACTGCCACATTATCAGCATTTTTGTCAATGCCTGAGCGATTATAAGACGGTCTTTTCTTGGCAGTATATCCATTGTCAGATAACCGCCAAGGTCAGTAGGCACTTTCTTCAAACCATTCTCTGTCCGAATAAAATACTCTCCATAATCCACAAAAACCGGAATATAATCGAAATAGTTATCCATTAAATAAGTTAAAGGCCCACCCTTGCGCAACTGGGTTATAGCATGTGGACCGGTATCTACCTGATAACCGTCAACAACATAGCTATTACAATTGTTACCTACAGTCTTATTTCTCTCGATAACAAGAACTTTTTTCCCAGACTTTGATAAAACCAGAGCAGATAATAATCCGCTAATACCCCCACCTACAACAATCGAATCATACTTTTTCATACTTAGTAACCTCTCAATCTAATGCCTTTAACGACAATCTAAGTATTTAAGTACCAGATTGTTGCCAAGCGATATGCTCATAGTTTTAATATTTATAAAATGAAAGATATTAAATGAAATATAAGCCCTATTTCAGGTATACGGTGGTAGCGACTTATAGTCTGGCTTGTGGGTATTTTAAATATCAGATAAAACCCAGTAACCGAGAGAAAACTACCTATAATCATTAAAAAAATATTAAATTTTATCATGCCTATAATAAAAAAATAAAATAATAGAATTAGGGCACCAAAAACTGGTATGATCATTACACTTGCTGCAACTTTACTTCCCATTCTAACTGCAATTGAACGACTGCCATATGCCTTATCCCCTTCTATATCTCGTATCGAGTACATTATTTGCAGTCCATACATAAAACATCCTATAAAGAGTCCGATTATTGCACTCTGAGGTCTGATCGTATGATTAACAATAATATCCCCAAAAAGCACCCCTAACAAGGATATAGTAAAAATAGCCAAATCACCGGGGATTCCCCATAATTTAAGCTTCCATGAGTATAATATACCAATAACGCTTCCACTAGCAATTAGAAGAAATGGCAGAAAGCCGTATAATAAAAGTGTCAGCAGGTTTATTACAATATATAATATTATAGCCCATATAAATGATACAGTTGTAGAAATTCTATTGGATGGCAAAATACGATTTGGCAAATTTATTTTGTCGATGTGTATATCAAAATAATCATTGATAGCAAATGATGCACCCCAAAGTAAACAATATAAAATTCCAGAAAAAAGCAGATTTAGTGGATTATGCAATGAAAATCCATTGATTGTTATGGCTCCTACAATAGGAAATAAAATCACTATTAATGATTTCTCCAAGCGTAGAAGATTAATGAGCTCTTTAAATGATTTCAAAATTTGTAGCATCTTTTGCTCTTTATTAATCGATTATAAGATATAAATAATATTTCAGTCTGGTGGCCGTGAATTTTGAGGTTTTATTTTCTGGAAAAGCCCAATTTTGCTCTTATAATGAACAAATTTATAATCCTCATAAATCTGAATACCTCTATTACCAATATTTGCTATTAGAAGAACTTGGCAACAGAGTTGCCGTATCTACACCAGCTAATTTGAGTGCTAATGATGGCGTAAAAGCTGTTAAGATCTCCTTTTCATGTGTTCCTGGAAAATCTTGAAGAGAATCAATAGCTTGTGTAAGATATTTTTCTGAAGTGTTTATTGCATATTCAATTGCACCACATTTATGTAAAGCTTCTATAGCTTTTTGAATACTCCCCATGCTAGGATTTCTATTTCCTAAAACTGCAAGTATGGATTCAAGCTCTCTTTTTTCTGCATTATTAAATGCATATACGGTTATGAGCGTGCATTTACCCTCCCTAAGATCACCGCCAACGGGTTTGCCAAAGCTCTCTTTATTGGCAATCATATCCAAGACATCATCAATTATTTGATACCCAGTCCCAAAACATCGTCCATATTCCTCAAGAGCTAATATCTCACTTGCTTTAGCATTTGCGAGGATGCCGCCTGTTTTCGTAGCAGCTGCAACTAAAGAGCCTGTTTTTTTTGAGATCATCCTTAAACAGTCATTCTCATCCACTTTACCAACCATACTACTGTCAGAAAATGATATGTCTAATGTCTGCCCTTCGCATAAATCTATGGATGATTTTGTTACAGTTTCCATTACTCTAAGGATCTGAGAAACCGTTACTTCTGGAACTTCACTGGTCATTCCTATTGATTCATATACCTTTGTTAACAAGATATCACCAGTTAAAATTGCAGCCGGTTCACCATATTTTATATTGACCGAAGGCACACCTCTTCTTGAGGTTCCTCTATCTATTAGATCATCGTGAATCAATGAATATGCATGTAACAGTTCCATAGCTACAGCAGATGGTAATGCCCATTCATCGATACCACCTGCGGCTTCACAAGAGAATAAAGTAATTGCTGATCTTACCCTCTTCCCTCCAGCCAGAAATAAATGTTTACATGCATTATGAAGCGTCAATGGTTCCAGAGGCTTGGAAAAAGTTTTTTGCTCGATAAAATTGTTTACTTTCACGGATTTTTTCTTTATTTCATTTAGTAATGTTATATCATCCATAATCATAACCTCAACATATAATTTTCGTTAATTTAACAAACCCCTAAGGACACAAAAGCTATATATTTTGAACTATTTTGAATATTTGAAATCTCTTAATAAAATTACAAAGCTATTGTAATTTTTTCAAACAAATTGAAATATATATTAGGCAAATCAAGATAGTTTATCGTTTTCACAATGAATAAAAGAGAGTACAAGGAGAGAAAATAGATTTTATGTGTTATCCTAAGTTAGCAGGTGAGGTCATGGGTGTTAGTGTAAATCGTTATAAATGTGGATATTGCGGTGCGTGTGTGGGAGTATGCCCCGCTGGCGCGCTCGAACTTATTGAAACATGGATAGAGGTTGATAACACCTGCACAAACTGCGGAGCGTGTGCCAAGATATGTCCTGTAGGAGCTCTGGAGCTGGTCAAATGAAGGGGAGGTATGATGTTATCATTGTGGGTGCTGGACCAGGAGGTTCCATAACTGCAAAGACCTGCTCAGAGGGCGGATTGGATGTCCTTCTCATTGAAAAAAGACAGGAGATAGGGGATCCTGTGAGATGCGCTGAAGGCGTAGGAAAAGACGCTTTGAAAAAGCACATAGAACCTGATAATAAATGGATAGCGTCAGAAGTAAAAGGTTCCATGTTAATTGCTCCAGATGGAACTGAGATTAAAATGTCTGAAGATGCGTCGTCCAACATGAAAGTTGGTTACGTTCTTGAAAGAAAGATTTTTGATCGGACACTTGCCCAGAAAGCTGCTATGGCAGGGGCTGAAGTAATGGTAAAGACAAGGGCGATTGGATTATTGAGATCAAATGGAATGGTTACGGGGATCAAGGCCATGTACATGGGGGAAACTCATGAGATCAAAACTGATATAGTGATAGGAGCGGATGGTATTGAATCAAAAGTGGGACGATGGGGCGGCATAGACACATCATTAAAACCTGGTGATATCGAGACAGGCGTTCAATTTTTGGTATCAAATATCGATCCTGGTGA
>JAHIFK010000032.1 GCA_018900975.1 Methanobacteriota archaeon | reverse complement strand
TGTTCCTCCTCTCAACTACGGAAATTCATTTGAAAGGTGAGGAAATTTTAAAAGTATATCGAGAAAAAGATATTATTGAAAAGTAACCATTGAAGGGCAGAAGGCTATAGATGTTATCAATTGTTTTGATTTGGAGTCAGAGTTTGAGAAGGTTTCTTGCTTAAATAGTGTCTAAGACAGGTTCTAATAACAAAATAACCCGTGACGCGGTTAAGACAGAACTCAGCGATAAATACGTCTCAGGAACGCTTACAAAAGCAGACCTGAAAAAAGTGGTAATGGCAGCTTACAATCGTAACCTTCTCAATAGAGATGATTTGAGGTGGCTGCTTGGTCAGATGTATAAAGAAGGCAAGCTCACACGGGCAGACCTGAGATGGGTTCTCACTGAAGCTTATAAGAATGGCGAACTTACACGGGATGACATACGCAGGATAATAATCGTTTCATACAATCACCGCGAACTCACTCGTGATGACGTGAAGTGGCTGCTCATGCAGGCATACAAGAACAATGAGCTCACGCGCGAAGACATACGCTTACTGATCACAGCGGCATACCGCCAGGGTGAACTCACACGGGCTGATGTCAAGTGGCTCATAGTGGAAGGTTACAAAGCAAGAGAACTTACCAGAGATGACCTGAGATGGATACTGCTCGAAGCCATCAAGCACGGCGAATTGCGAAAGACTGATGTGGTCTGGATAGTCAATGAAGGATACCAGGCAAAAGAACTTACAACATCAGACATCACCGAAGCAGAGGTGAATTCAGCGCCTGTTGATAGTGAACCTGCATATGTGCCAACCGTTGAGACAATAACAGAACCCAACGCAGAGACAGCAGGACAGAGCCAGAGGTTCGCTAATGCGATAAGAGTTGCAAGAGACATTATATCAAAGAGCGAAACGGCTCTGGATGGTTTTGAGAAGCGAGGTGTAGATGTGTCTGCTGAAAAAGCGGGACTTGAGGAAATAAAGGGTATTGTGGATTCGGCAGAGACCAAATATAAGGCTGGCGACTACACTGGGGCCCAGCAAGACCTCAAGAAAGCACAGGAAATGTTCAAGGATATCCGAAGTAAAGCAGTTTCAAGGAGGAATACCAGATGAAAAAGCTACACCTGATCCTTGTGGGTCTTCTTATCCTCGGGGTGTTGTTCTCTGGCTGCACGGGCAAGAAAGCCATCGAGCAGCCGCCTTCGGCAACGCCGACACCGCAGGGGGCAGGACTTGAAGGGAACATAAGCGTTCCTGGTGAAAAAGACCTGTTTGTAGAGGAACCGCTGACAAGCGAAGATGAGAATGTCGATATGGGCTCATTGATCTGAGCCCTCTTTTTTTTTATTTCTTGACTATAGTTATTTTTTCCAGCGTGATCAATCCTTCTTTGATCATCTTCTTAACTTCTGGCAATACAGCCTGTATCTTATCTTCTGAATCCACAACTTCGATCAAAATGGGAAGGTCTGTGGAAAGACGCAATATACTTGCAGAATGCAACTGGCTCTTTTTGCCATAACCATAAATTCCCCTGATCACTGTTGCTCCACTGAGCCCGTTTTTCTTAAAATAGTGAACTATCTCCTTGTACGCTGCTCTTCCCTCTATTAGATCGCTTTCACCGATATAAATCCTTAATAACGCATCTTCCCGTTTGTCCATTTCCATAATTATCCACTCATTATCAATGCAAGCGATCGTCCCAAATAAACTCCAATTGCAAGGAAATTTCTCATATCAGGTGAAACATAACCCGAATAGAAACTCATAAACAATATGAATCCAAGAAAAAATGAACCCAGGACGTTAACAAGCAGGGTGCCGTAAGGAAAATCTTCTTTTGTAAAAATCCCTGATACATAATAACGCCTAACTGCTCCAAGGAATCCGCCTGCCCCTATGATCAGGAACATCTTTAATTTTATCAGAAACTCATCCTCGTATTTGTGTTTGAAGCATTCCAAGTATATAAGTCTAAACATGATTTATTCATCATAATTTCTTCCCCAAAACTTTCAGAGATGTCCAATAATACTTATCTAGTTTAAGAATAAAACATTGGTTTCATGGCAGAAAATATCACAATACCAATTACATCAGATGGCAAAATAACGATTCCCAGAGAGCTTATTGAAAAATTCGAGTTTAAGGACTTCGTGGAAATTGCAGAAACACATTGCAGCCAGGGAATAATAATAAAAAAGGATCAACTCGGCTTCCCTCCTAGCCTATATAACTAAGGTCTTCGTCTTTTCTCTTTATTTCCTGCATATCCTTCAAATACTTCTTAAAACCTTCATCAAATTTCTTTGCTTCATTTTCAATTCTGCCAAGGTCAATATCAATACCAAGAAGCTCAGATACTTTCTTTAATCCTGCATGACATGCTTTTATATCAACCGCATCAGGAAAGGCAGTCTCGCTAAGAAGCGCCATTCCTTTAATTCCTTTTCTCAAAGCATATTCTATTACAAGCCCATTGACCCCGCTTATTTGAAGGCTGCCATCTGCTATCTTCACACCATTACTACCTAAAAATTGAAGAAGTTCTGGCGAAGTCGCAAGCCCGAATACTTCGGGCTCTTCAACATATCCCTTTACCTGTGTTGCGATCACAGTATAGATCATGTCAACACCGCAAAGCTGTGCAGCTTCGACTATTTTCTCAGCAAGCTCATTATCCTTTGCAGCATAGCCAAACTGGATATCTCCAAGGAAAAATATGATATTTTCTTTTCCCGAGTAATAAAACTTAAAAGGGCTTACTTCCCTGTCAAATGGCACCACAAGGCCTTTTTCAAAAAAAGCTATTGAAGGTGAAAGATAAGGCATAGGGATGTCAGCGAACAATTCAGGCTTAAGGGATTCCATGAAATAGTTAACTGTATTCCTGGCGACCATGCCCTTTCCCGGAAGACCCACTAACATACGGGGGTTTGACATTTCCGGCTTGTTTATGAATCTTAATTCCATTTCTTTTCCTGTTTTAAGAACATTTTAATGCAATCAATATTTCATGATATATAACTGTTCCATCTGATCGGCCGACAAAATCCTGAATTATCGCTTTCCTGTTGAATATGTGACCATCTTCCTGTCAAGTCTCATATCAGCAGGGTCATCTTCCTCGTCATAATGAGGGATGCCATATTCATCGTTCATTTTCGAAACAATGGTCTCAAAGTCAGGACCATTTTTCATGGCATCGGTAAAATAACTGACATCGTCGCTAAGGCTCAGATGCCTGCCGTATCCTGCATGGGTTTTCAGATAAATGAGATCGTCATTCGCGAGAGCCTCGCGCCATATTCCCCTGAGGTTGCCATGATAATTCCGGCCAAGAACGAGCCGTATCCGCACTTTTATGATATTGCCTTTAAAATCGAATATCTTCTGGTATTCCTCAAGACCCCGTTCGCTGTCAGTCATCCGCAGGCCGATCAATTTTATTTACCTCGACAAAAGGGACAGGCAGATATTATCCCTGCTTGAAATAAACCCTGAGATGTCCCAGAGCGATATAGCTGAGAAACTGAAGATATCCCAACCCTCAGTAAGCGCGCGCATGCACAAGCTCAAGCAGAAAGGAGCGCTTGCTTATGTTGTGGGTATGAACCTGAAAAAAGTTGACCTCTACATGGCAAAGGTAGACGTGATAGCAAATAATACGTCATCAGTTCTTGATATATTCAAAGACTGCCCGTATTTCCTCAACGGCCTGATAGTTTCGGGAAAGCATAACTTATGCCTGTTTTTCGTGGGCGAGGACATTGCTACTCTTGAGGCTATCGTTGACGGACACCTGCGAAGCAATCCGCTTGTAAGAGGAGCAGAGGTCAGCATTGTGATCGCTCCCATGAAAGACCTTATCTTGCCCATTAAGATGAATTTCGAATTCAGCAGCACGCCGCCATGCGGCAGCGGTTGCAACTGCAAGGACTGCCCGCACCACATATCCAGCAGGTGCCTGGGCTGCCCCGTGACCGGGAGCTATAATGGGAAGATTTGGAAATAACAGGGGCTGTCAAAAAGTTTGATTTTGGGGGCTATCATGAAATATTTGGAATTAAGAAACCGCAGGGTTTCGGCCTTGATGAACGCGGGTGATAGCGTATCTGCGTTTATTTGCGTTCATCTGCGGTTTTTTGGAATTTAACACCAAAACATTTTAGACCCACATATAACAAAAAGGCTTAAATCAAGGTATGCCTTTTAAGGGACACTGACGCAGTTTGAGCCGCCATAACTCAGCTGGTAGAGTGCCTGGCTGTTAACCAGGATGTCACAGGTTCGAGCCCTGTTGGCGGCGTTCAAAAAAATAAATGAGGGCCCGTAGCTTAGTCAGGTTAGAGCGCCCGGCTCATAACCGGGAGGTCACCAGTTCAACTCCGGTCGGGCCCATACAACTCTAAGCTCAATCGACTTTTTCTGTTTTTTTCGAGACAATAGGGAGGGTAAAGTAAAATGTGGTACCTATACCATAATTGCTTTCTGCCCATATTTTGCCCCCATGCAGTTCAACAAGTCTTTTTGAGATCATCAGTCCAAGACCGCTACCACCATATTTTTGCGTGATACCAGGATCGAGCTGTTCAAATGTATTGAAAAGCTTATCCATATCTTCCTCCTTGATCCCAATACCAGTATCCGAAATCGAGAATCCCACCATATCACCCTCCCTCCTTGCGGTGATGGTCACAGTTCCTCCTTCTGGCTTGCTGAATTTCATTGCATTGCTCAATAGATTGAAAAGCACCTGCTTTAATCTCATCCTGTCAGCAAAAATAATTGTAAGTCCCTCTTCAATATCTTTTTTCAAAATCACATGATGTTTTATGGCCGTTTCTTTAATAAGGGCAAGAGTTTCATTTATCACATCCGTCACAGACATCTGCTCGATAACCAGTTCTATTTTACCCGCCTCTACTTTGGAAAGGTCAAGAATATCATTAATAAGGTTGAGAAGAAATTTGCCGCTCGTTAGCACATTGTCCACATATCGCAGTTGCTTTTGATCAGATTCCCCATGTAAATTCATTTTAAGCAGTTCGGTGAAACCGATGATTGAATTCAACGGGGTGCGCAGCTCATGGCTCATATTGGATAAAAACTCTGATTTTGCCTTGCTCATAAGAATCAGCTTTTCTTCCATGATCTTGCGTTCTGTGATGTCCTTTGCCACATATACTATTCCCTGGACATTGCCTTCGTTATTATGAATGACCGAACCTGAAAAAAGCATGTGGATATTTTTTCCCTCTTTTGTTATGTATGTTTTCTCCACACTGGAGGCACTTTTTTCAAATAGCTTGTCGGATATCTTTAACGACTCATCAGAAAAAATTTTATTAACTGGCTGTCCGATTAGTTCCTTTTCTGTGTACCCCATGATGTCAGATACTGCCCTGTTCACTCTGTGGATAGTACCATCGGGTGTTGTAACAATAAGCATTTCGAACATGCTTCCGATAATGTTATCCATATAATTTTTGGATACTGTTGTTTGTTGAAGTTCTTCTGCCATTTTATTGAAAGAGGCAGCAAGTTCACCCATTTCATCATTTGACCGGATGTCTATTTTTTATAGTTTCTCGCATCATGTATCCAACAAAGAGCTTGTTCCTCTGTAAGCTTCTTGAATTGGGGAGCATCATCGCTTAAAAGTACCTTTACCACAGGGATGTCCTTCCTATTATGGTAGGCTGCTATTGCTCCAG
>JAHIFK010000313.1 GCA_018900975.1 Methanobacteriota archaeon | reverse complement strand
TAAGTATGGATCAAGGCACCATTGTCTGTCTCAATCACGCCCCGGACATCTAATTCAAGGCAGTTATCTCCTCGAATGAGTCCCCAATCTGCTCCGAAGGGCCGAAATTTCCCATTCAGCCTGACCTTACCCCTAAACTGCTGGGCCCTATTGGGATTGGTGCCGTTAGGTAACCAACAACCTCGCACAGTTGTTCCAGTTTTCATTTCATATTTTGCCATCTTCATCATCGCTTGGCGATCTCTTTTATCTATTGTCCCTCTTGTATCTTGGAACATATCTTGCAGATATGGGCTGCGTGTCCTTTGCCAGAGAATTTCTCGTTTGGCAGGATCCGCATGCATACCTTACAAAAATGTCCTCGATATCGCTTCTTCTTTACCATATTTAATAGATTCGAGAACCCGTAATTATAACTTTCTATTAAGGATTTTGGCCTGCTCTTGACTCCTAATCATAATTCGATTTTGGATGAATAGGTTCAATTCTGCTAAACGAGCATATGACTGTCATCCTCAGTCACCGGTATACCCCGGACAAATGTTCCAGGGCCTGTAGCTATCGTTTTCCTTATTTCTCTCTATTATATTCATATACATCTTGCTCACGAATATATTTTTCCACGACATCCCATCCATTCCCAACCGACCCATGGAAACAGCTTGGAGCCCGGAAATGGTCACTGCACCATTCAACAAGATGCGAAAATTCCTTTCTGAGTGCATTTTAATTTCCTATGCGCACAAAAAGCATTCGCAAAGTAAATATCAGGAAGATAATCCATTGAGAACACTTTTCTTGAACTGCGCGAACCTGTCCTCAAGTATCGCTTCCCGCATACTCCTTACTATCCACTGCATGAAATGCAGGTTATGGATCGAAGCTAACCTCAGCGCAAGCAGTTCCGACTCCTTGAAAAGATGATGCAGATACGCCCTTGAATAGTTGCGGCAAGTATAGCAATCGCAATTTTCATCAATGGGCGCAAAGTCCATGGTGAATTTGGCGCGGGCAATGTCAATATTCCCCCTCGATGTCATAAGTGTCTGATGCCTTGCGTTTCTCGTCGGGAAAGCGCTATCAAATATATCGACTCCCGCCTCTACCGCAGATAAAAGTTCAACAGGCGAACCTACGCCCATGAGGTAGCGCGGTTTATCTTCAGGCACAAGCGGAACGCTTGACTTCAGTACCTCGTTCATAATATCTTTTGGCTCACCTATTGAAAGCCCCCCTATCCCGTAGCCGTCAAAATCCATTTCTACAAGTTCCTCAGCGCATTTTTTGCGCAGTTCTGCGAATGTCCCGCCCTGAAGTATCGCGAAAAAGAGCTGACCTGGATTCTGCTCAATATTCTTTGCCCTTTCTGCCCACCGGATAGTCCTCCCCGTTGATGCCTCCAGGGCGCTAAAATCACTTCCGTATGCAGGGCATTCATCCAGTATCATGGCGATATCAGAACCGATAATTTTCTGGTTTTCAAGACAGGACTCTGGAGTATAGGAATACTTCTTCCCATCGCGCGGGTTCTTGTATGTAAATCCCTCGTCTGTTATCTTGAAAAGGAAATCCTTGCGTATCATCTGGAAGCCCCCGCTGTCTGTGAATATCGCCCTGTCCCAGTGCATGAATTTATGAAGTCCCCCTGCTCTCCTGATGACTTCCATGCCTGGCGCGAGCAAAAGATGAAAAGCGTTACTGATTAGCGCCTGAGTGCCCATTTCATGCAGTTCTTCAGGTGTGATGGTCTTTACAGTGCCTTTTGTCGCAACGGGCATGAACGCCGGTGTGTCAATTATCCCGTGGTTGGTCCTGAGCTTTCCAGCCCTTGCACCTGTATTTTTATCTGTGTGAATTAGTTCGAACATAATCATCCTGTCTGAAAATAAGCATCGCATCTCCGAAGCTGTAAAACCTGTATGAATTCGATACTGCTTCCGAATATGCGGCCATAAGCCTCTCCCTTCCAGCGAAAGAGCTTACGAGCATAAGAAGAGTGGATTTCGGGAGATGGAAGTTGGTGATAATTGCATCTATCTTTGATCTGAACCTGTAAGGCGGGTAAATGAAAAGCTGGCTGAAATCCTGCCTGGTTGTAATGTGTCCGTCCACGCATGAGCTTTCAAGCGCTTTTGCAGTGGTGGTGCCGACTGCTATGAGCTTACCTTGCGTCTTATTAATGATATCTGCGTTTTCCAGGCTTACAGAAACATATTCAGGTTCCATGATATGCTCTTCTATGTTCTCTGCTTTTACCGGAGTGAACGTCCCTGGGCTTACATGAAGCGTGACATACGCCACATTGACGCCTTTTTTCTTTATCCTGTCAAGCAGTTGGCCAGTAAAATGAAGACCAGCTGTGGGCGCCGCGATAGAGCCCTTCTCCTTTGCATAAACGGTCTGGTAGCGCTCCCTGTCCTCAAGTCTTTGCTTTATATAGGGCGGCAGCGGAGCTTCGCCTACTTTTTCAAGGATATCGTTCAGGTTCCCGTTGCAGTTGAAATCAACAAGGTACCTGGCACCCATAGTATCTCTTTTAACTTCAAGGACCGTGGCTTCAAGTTCCCCAAAATGAAGCATTGTTCCTACCCTTATGTTCTTGCCCTGTATGAGGCACTCGTATCCTGTGCCGGTCTTTGAGACCACGAGCGCTTCCACATGCCCGCCAGTACTTTTTTTGCCCTGGAGTTTTGCAGGGATGACCCGCGAATCGTTCAGCACGAGAGTATCCCCCATTTCAAGATGATCAGTAATGTCCCTGAAATACCTGTGCCTGATATCCTTACCGACCACCATTAACCTTGATGCATCCCTGGGTTCTATGGGGGACTGGGCGATCAGTTCTTTCGGGAGATCATAATCAAATTCAGAGAGTTTCATCTGGTGCTTAGTTTACATGCAGGGTTAAGTATTTTTTCCAGTCAAAATGCAATAATCTTCTCCTTTGAACGGCCTCTTCCCCTTTGCCAATCTAAAATTCAATATGTTTCAACCGCCAGCCCCGGAACCTTAGAAAAATGACTTGCATTCTTCGTAAGCAGCGGCTCTCCATGAGTAAGGGCAATACTCGCTATCAGGAGGTCAAAATCTCCAATACTGCTTCCTTTTCTCTCAAGTTCGATAGAAAGTTTCCCAAATGTTTCACTTGCTGCTCTCGAAAATTCCAGTATATCAAGGGTCTCAAGCAGATGCCTGACTTTTTTAGCTTCTTCGATCGGTCTGGATGAGCCGTATGCACCTTTGTATAGTTCAGATGCATTAAGGGGCGTTGTAGTTAATTTATCTCCCTCTGCCGCAAGGTCTTCCAGTTTCTTCTCAGCCTCGGGTTTGCGGCGCAACAGGTCTATTATGAAATCTGTGTCAAGGCAGGTCATTATAGATCAACTTTCCTGAGCTTTGCTTTTCTTGTTTCACGCATTGCTTTTTCAATATTATCCGCAAGTTCGGAAGCGGGTTTCAGGGAGCGGATATAGTCAAGCGTATTTTTTCTTCGGGTCAATTTCAATATGATATCAGTGAAGCTTTCATTGGAGGCTTTTTTTGCGCGCAATCTCTTATATGCATCAAGCGTGATGGTTATTGTTTTGGTTGCCATAGCATCCATGTATGTGCATGTACACTTATATTTCTTGCTCTTGACATCTATGATGGATTTAAAGTCAGATCATATTTTCGTAAATTCCGAATCACCACAGGTTCTCATGCTCAGCTTTTTCCCTTTTAAAAGGCTTCTTTCCTTTCACCAGTCCCAACCCGCCTTCTTTCCCACGCGCCATCTTCAAAAAGTTCTCAACGATCTTCAAGCCCTCAGGCGTGAGCACGGACTCAGGATGGAACTGCAGCCCGAAAATCGGTCTCAATTTATGTTTTATTCCCATAATTATCCCATCCTCAGTCCTCGCCGTCACCTCAAGCTCCTGCGGCAGCTTCGTGATCGCCAGCGAGTGGTACCGCCCTCCGACAAGAGGATCAGGCAAATCCTGATAAATACCGTTGCCACTGTGATTGATCAGCGTGGTCTTCCCGTGGAGTGGTCCTGATGGAGAATGCCTCACCTCTCCGCCAAAAGCCACGGCTATCGCCTGGTGCCCCAGGCATACGCCAAGCAGCGGGACGCGCGCCGCCCTGATGATATCGAGACATGTTCCAATATCCCTCGGGTTCGCGGGATGACCGGGGCCGGGTGAGATCACAATGGCATCTGGGTTTATTTTTTCCACTTCTCTCATAGAAATGGTGTTAGGCACAACGACCGTATCAGGTTCAAAAATGGAAACGTAGTCCACGAGGTTCCAGACAAAGGAGTCCTTGTTGTTCACGAATAAGACTTTCATGTTCCTCCTATCGCCTTTATCGTCGCCGCCATCTTGCGCTCGGTCTCGTTATACTCGTACTCAGGGTCAGAATCCGCCACAATGCCGGCGCCTGCCTGCAATATCGCTGTTCTCCCGTTCTTGATAATAGTTCTTATCACGATAGCAAAATCCGCATCCCCGTTCCATGAGTAATATCCCACGCCGCCTCCGTATATGCCGCGGGCGTCCTTCTCAAGGTCGTGAATTATCTCCATTGCGCGTATCTTTGGCGCTCCAGATAGCGTGCCTGCGGGGAATATGGCTCGTGTAGCGTCGAACTGGTCGCATTCATCACGCAGCATTCCCGAAACCGTGCTTTCGATATGCTGGACGTGGGAGTATTTCAGCACAGACATGAAATCATCCACTTTCACGGTGCCACCTTTTGAGACCATCCTCACGTCGTTGCGCCCCAGGTCAACAAGCATAACATGCTCTGCACGCTCCTTGTCGCTGTCAAGCATCTCCTTTGCGAGCTTCTCGTCCTCCTCAGGACTTTCCCCGCGCGGGCAGGTGCCTGCGATTGGATTAATAATAACTTTCCTCTTATGCACTGAGAGTAGCGTCTCAGGGCTTGCCCCTATTATACTTGTACCATTGAACTCAAAGAGGTACATATAGGGGCTTGGATTAACGCTGCGCAGTGCGGTATAAAGCTCAAGCGGCGTCTGGTCGGTCAAGACTTCGTACCGCCGAGATAGAACGACCTGGAAGATATCGCCGTCAATTATGTGTTTTTTTGCAATCCTTACAGCGTCTTCATATTCGCTTTTTTCCATATTGGGTGTTATGCTCAGGGGTTTGTTTTTCTTTTCTGAAATCGGTTTTGCGGCTTTTATGATGGCTTCAAGTTTACCGGCTTCTTCCTGCGCTGCCCTGTACGCTTCTCTGGCATCATCCATCACGAACGGCGTCAGGACAACATACGTCTTTTCTGTCAGGTGGTCAAAGACCACTGTCTTTGTTGTGAGCGCGAATTGTGCATCCGGAGTCGTGCTCTTTTTTGCCGGGATGTCAAGCCAGCAGTCGTACACCATATCATAAGCACAAAAACCAATAGCTCCTCCAATGAAGGTCTGCCTGTCAAAACCGTTGCCGATAAATTTCACACCAGTTGCTGCAAAAGCCATCCTTACAGCGTCCATAGTATCAAAACCCGCCCTGAGCTTGCCTTCTTTCCCATTCCCGAGACTTGATAGTCCAGTCTTCCTTAGCGCAGAGTTTTTGAGATCGCAGACGTTTGAAAGGGAAGACTCTATGAACCCTATCAGAGCAGTCCTCTTATGGTAATCAAGCGCAACCATGCGGTTTTTTACTGTGAAGACAGCATCAGGTTGGGCGCCCACGAAAGAGAACCGGGCATGCTTTTTCTCCTTTTCAACAGACTCAAGGAGGTATGCGCATTTTTTTTCCATTGAAGCGTAAAGCTCAAGCGGGGTACATGAGGTTTTTATCTCTGCCATCAATTGGATTATTACTGGCTTTTCTTCTGCAAGACGAATGAATTCTTTTTCACCAATATCAAATTTCATGCATCCTCGCGTTTCTGATAAAATCAAGCACTTTCTTTTCATCCTTTTTCCCGCCGGTCTCAACGCCTGAAGCCGTATCAACAGCATACGGGCGCACGCATCCTGCCGCTTCCCTGACGTTTTCAGGCTTCAACCCGCCTGCCAGTATGACCGGGATGCCTGCGTTCAGGACCGCTTTTGAACTTATTTCCCAGTTGTGCGGCATTCCCGTTCCACCGGTCTTTCCATCAAGAGCAGTATCAAGAAGGACAGCATCCACAATCCCTGAAAGCTCTTTGATATGCTTTATCAGCGTATCTGCATCCGAATCCAGGGACACCGGGATAGTCTTGATAAGTTTAACGCCAGTCTCCCTGATCTTCACAAGTTCTGATAACGGCAGGGCATTATGTATCTGCACAGCGCCAGGTCTTGCTGCATGTATCATGCGAACCGCCTGAAGTGCGTTTTCCGGCATGATAACAAGCACCGAACTCACGAACACGGGAACTTTCGATATCAGCCACGATGCTTCTGCAAGAGTGATCTTCCGTGGTGAGTCCACAGGTACGTCGGTGATGAAGCCTACAGCATCGGCTCCTGCGTTTATCGCCACAGTAAGGTCATGTTCGGTTTTGATACCGCAAATCTTGACTTTCATTTGCTCTCACAGGAAACGCGCAAGTTTTTCAGGATCGCCTGCGGCTTTTACGAAATCCTTGAGCTTATCAAGGGCTTTGCCGCTATCTATGGTCTGCGCTGCCAGTTTTATTCCGGCGGCGAGACTATCTGCCCTCCCGCCTACGAACAGCGCTGCGCCTGCATTGATGGAAATGATGTCACGTTTCGCTCCCTTATTCCCTTTTAATACGTCTACGATATCCTTTGCATTCTGTTCAGGAGTCCCGCCAAGGATATCATTAAAAGACGCATGCTTTACTCCAAGCTTTTCAGGTGTCACAGTGTATTTGGTGACTTTTCCATTATTCAGTTCTACTATCTGCGTTTCACCGATATTCGATATTTCATCCATCCCGCTTCCATGCACTACAAGCGCTCTTTTCGTACCCAGTATTTTCAGGACGTTTGCCATGGTCTCGCACATGGAGCCATCGAACACACCTATGACCTGCGCCTGTGCGCCTGCGGGATTGGTGAGCGGTCCAAGGATATTGAACACAGTCCTGAACCCTATATCGCGCCTTATCTGCCCGACGCGTTTCATGGAAGGATGGAAAACCGGCGCCAGCATGAACCCGATGCCCACGTTCTCTATGGTCTTTTCGACCTCCTGCGGGGACATGTCTATCTTTATACCCAGTTCGCGAAGCACGTCTGCGCTTCCTGATTTTGAAGTAATGGAGTAGTTGCCGTGCTTGGCAATGGGGACACCGGCCCCCGCAGCAACGATCGCAGCGCCTGTGCTGACATTGATGGTGCCCGTGGAGTCGCCTCCAGTTCCGCATGTATCGACAAGCGTTCCTGTCACTTTCGGCCTGATCAGGTTCGCAGCCTTTTTCATGCCGCGCGCAAGTCCTGCTATCTCATCCGGTGTTTCACCTTTCAGTTTCAGCGCGGTTAAGAACGCAGCTATCTGGGCATCAGTCGCTTCAGTGAAGATCTTTGTAATAGCGATCTCTGCTTCTTCAGATGTGAGAGCCTTGTTCTCGATAAGTTTCAGAATATATTCTTTCATTAGTATCACTGTACATTTTTGTACATTAATGTCTAAATGAGTACATTATATATAAAAGTTACGTGGTTATTTCGCGTGTTTCATTTTCAGTGATTTGATCGTGTAGCCTGCGAATAATCACCAACTGTTTTATTATTAAGCAGGTAATATGAAGGGGCATGAAACAGCAGGACGCAAATAAATTAATGGCATATTTTCTTGCCTTCATAATGGTTGGATCGGTATTCTTTTATATTGTTTTTCAGAGTATTCCCGACCAGCAAATAGAGGAAGAAACCCAGACCGATCTATATGATCCGGAGTTCTGGACATTCAACCAGCCATTTTATTCCATCTCGGACGCTCTCAACATCACGCCGCCGGGTGCATTGAATGCTGATTTCGTGGACCTTGAAAGTATGTCCCCGCAGATGGCGGAATGGACAAAGACGGTTAAACCGATACTTGCTGAAGTGGATTCTATTTATAAATCAAACACAACAAAGATGTTTTATTCTGACATGAAATATGATAATAACAGGTCGTTCCTTCTGCTTAGCACGATGGAACCACAGAAGAATGATTTTGAGTTCATAGTTTCACCATACGATTATGATTATCACGCTCTCCTCATAAGACAGGAGGGGGGCCTGAATGGATTATATA
Source organism: Methanobacteriota archaeon (assembly GCA_018900975.1). Classification (GTDB taxonomy): domain Archaea; phylum Halobacteriota; class Methanosarcinia; order Methanosarcinales; family Methanoperedenaceae; genus Methanoperedens. The sequence continues at coordinate 5,047 of JAHIFK010000313.1, read as the reverse complement.
ATGTGATGGGTACACCTGTCATGCTCGCCCCGCAGGGGACCGTGATAGACGTTCTTGAAATAACCACGACCCTGAATGAAACGGTCACATCATACGATACTTTTGGAGGTCTGCTCAGTAAAGTGCCAGATGCACCGTTCCAGACAATAACCTCCAATGTAAGTTTTTCGAAACAGTATTACATGGGAATAAGGATGAACAATGGGAGCTACGAGAGGACTTCCGCCTATCTCGATGTGAACCCGGACACCCTGAAAAACCTCACAAGGCTGGCAGATAATAGCGCCCAGTCAGGTTTTGTGGAATATAACCTGACCAGAAATGGGAACTATACCATGTTAAGGGTAGTTTCACAGGATTTGCTCAAGGTATTGCCTGGAAATGAAGAAACCTCATTATTACCTGGAACTGAGGAAAGATGAGCGCAAAATATATACCACTCTATGCTGTAGTGAAGCCGATACTTTTGATCAAGTGAATGATGAAGGACAATTGTCCTGAAGGAAGTAATTAATATGGCACAAACATATATAAAATTTGAAGTTCCCGCTGAACTTGCAAACAAGGCGCTCAGCGCCCTTGAGTTAGCACGGGATACTGGAAAGATCAAGAAAGGAACGAACGAAGCCACAAAAGCGATCGAACGTGGAATCGCAAAACTTGTGATAATTGGCGAGGACGTAAATCCTCCTGAAATAGTGGCTCACATTCCGGCGCTGTGCGATGAAAAGAACACACCATATATCTTTGTCAAGAAACAGGTAGAGCTAGGCGCAGCCTGCGGTCTGTCAGTTGGCAGCGGCGCAGCGGCAATAGTCGAACCCGGAAAAGCCAAAGAAATGGTAGACGACGTGGCGCAGAAGGTACAAGCGCTGAAGAAGTGAGAATATGGCTGAAGAAGACGGCGGCGGATATCCTGCAGAAGTCATTGAAGTAATTGGAAAGACTGGAATGCACGGAGAAGCCATGCAGATACAGTGCAGGGTACTCGAAGGCAGGGATAAGGGAAGAATAATCACGCGTAACGTGGTCGGACCCATAAAAAATGGCGATATTCTTATACTGCTTGAAACCTCACGTGAAGCCAAGAAACTAAGTTCAAGGTGAAGTCATGGAAAAAAGGAAATGCTCTTTCTGTGGCGATGCAATAGAACCCGGCACAGGCAAGCTTTATGCTCGCAAGGACGGGACTGTGTACTATTTTTGTTCATCTAAATGTCAGGGCAACCATAACCTTGGCAGGGTACCCAGAAATGTCACCTGGACAGAAGCAGGACGCAAAGCCAGAGGCAAAACAAATTAAGGTGATAGCGTGGAGCGCACCTACGTAATGGTAAAACCAGACGGCGTACAGCGCGGTCTGGTGGGAGAGGTTATCGGTCGTATCGAGCGGCGCGGGCTAAAAATAGTTGCGCTGCGGTTGAATACCATCTCTCCTGAGCAGGCAAAGAAGCACTATGCTGAACACGTCCAGAAACCATTTTTTAAGTCACTGATCGACTTCATAACTTCAGGACCATCTGTTTCTATGGTGGTCGAAGGAAAGAACTCAGTCTCTGTGATGAGGGCAATAAATGGCGCAACGAACCCGGTAAATGCTGCAACAGGAAGCATACGCGGGGATCTTGCCCTTGATACAGGACGTAATATCGTACATGCCAGTGATTCACCGGAGTCCGCTGTAAGGGAAATTAACATCCATTTCAGTGATTCTGAGATATCTGAATATACTCGGATAGACGAAACCTGGGTCTACGAATAAGCCTGCTGAAAAACGCTTTTCACGCTGCGCATCTTGAGAACTTATATACTTTTAGTATAATCTAATAACTTATGGTTCAGAATCTGCGCACCCCTATCGTTTGCGTGATGGGGCATGTTGACCACGGTAAGACCTCACTTCTTGACAGGATAAGAGGTACAACCATAGCAGAACGGGAAGCAGGTCTGATCACGCAGCATATAGGGGCGACAGAAGTGCCCCTTGACATTGTTAAAAAAGTATGCGGAAGTGTATTCAAAGGGGATACGAAAGTACCAGGATTGCTTTTCATCGATACTCCAGGACACAGGGCATTCACAACGCTTCGGGCAAGGGGCGGAGCGCTTGCAGATCTTGCTGTGCTCGTGGTTGATGTGAACGAAGGATTCCAGCCGCAGACGCTGGAAGCTGTGGAAATACTAAAAAGATTCAAGACACCTTTCGTTGTTGCAGCAAATAAGATCGATAAGCTGTCAGGCTGGAACCCTCAGCCAGGGAAACCGTTCATCATTTCGTATCCAGAACAGGCAGAACATGTGAAGGTTGCACTTGATGAGAAAATATACATTATTATTGGCAAACTGTATGAAATGGGCTTCAGCTCTGACAGATATGACAGGGTGCGCGATTTCCAGCGCAACATTGGCGTAATACCGGTCAGCGCAAGAACAGGAGAAGGAATACCTGACCTCCTCATGGTCATGATGGGGCTTGCGCAGAGGTTCCTGGAAAAGGACCTGGAATACAGGGCTGTAGGGCCCGGGACAGGAACAGTCCTTGAAGTGAAAGAAGAGACCGGTCTTGGCACAACCCTTGACGTTATACTTTATGATGGGGAGTTCAATGTCGGGGACACTGTGGTGGTAGGGAGCCTTGGGGAGCCTATCGTAACGAAGATAAGGGCTCTTTTAAAACCGCGTCCACTTTCAGAGATACGCTCTGAGGAGAAATTCAAACAGGTGAAGAAGGTTGTTGCTGCATCCGGGATAAAAATTGCGGCGCCAAATCTTGAAGGCGCTCTTGCAGGATCTCTGATAAGGGTAGCCTCAGGAGATATCAATGAGATAGCTGTTCAAATAAAATCCGAGATAGATTCTGTCAGGATCGAGACACAATCAAACGGCATATTGATAAAAGCGGATACATTGGGTTCCCTTGAAGCTCTTGTAAACGAATTGAAGAAGGAAAATATACCCATACGTCGGGCTGACATAGGGGATATTTCAAAAAGGGATATTGCTGAGGCAAGGACTGTAAAGGACCCGCTTTTGTCGGTTATCGTGGGATTTGATGTTGACGTTCTGCATGATGCAAAAGAAGAACTCACTGGTTCTGAAATAAAGTTGTTCAAAAACAATATCATTTACAAACTTATTGAAGATTACAAGAAATGGGTGGTGGAGCAAAAGGCGCTCATCGAGAAAAAGCGCTATGAGACCATTATCAAACCTGGCAGGTTCATAATACTTCCCGACTGCACGTTCAGGCAGAGCAAACCTGCGGTGGTCGGAGTGCGTGTCATGGGCGGTATTATCAAGACCAGCCTTGAAGTGATTAAAGAGGACGGCTCGATAGTAGGTAGGATAAAAGGCATCCAGGAACACAACGAAAACATCAGTGAGGCATCATCCGGGAAGGAAGTTGCTATGGCTATTGATGGGCCGACAGTGGGGCGCCAGATAAAAGAAGGGGATATACTTTACATCGATGTTCCCGAGAAGCATGCGAAAATAGTTGAGCAGGAGCTTTTCGAGGCTATGAAGATCGAAGATAAAGAGGCGCTGATGGCGTATATGGAAATAAGGCGCAGAGGAAACCCGTTCTGGGGAAAATAAGAAAGATGGGCAGGTTGGGGAGTGGGGGTTAGTGTGTTAAAAAAGATGTCCTGCCCATCGAACGTCTACCACAATTTAATCATATATAAAAGTTGCGGAGTTTATTATCCATGCAGATGAATAATAAAACTCTTGCCGGGAAGATTAGAATGTGGGCAGGTTGGGGAGTGGGGTTAGTGTGTTAAAAAAGATGTCCTGCCCACAAAGAACTCGAAAGCGAGTTCGTGGTATATATATTTTTCTAAATAATGTGGCCGTTTTCAAGTTTGGCCAAATATGAATAAAATATTTTCTTCCCCATTACTGAATGCTCCGGTAATGGATATTAATCCTCATTATTATTCATGCAAATAAGTTTTATAAACAAAAACGATGTATGTAGAGGCATAGCATCTAAAGGGTGCGAGGAGGATTAAAACAAATGACTGAAATAAAGAATTTTATATTAAGGAAAAAGAATGGTTCAGAGGAAGGCGTATTCACAGGTCGCCAACCGCGACAGGCTGCCCTTAAGGCTGCAAACAGGATTGGGGGGACAAAGAGCGCGCCGGTCGAACTCAGGCTCAGGGAGCGCGGAACAAAGAAGATACACATATTCAAGGGCTGGAAGCAGATGATCGCCGCTCCAAAGAATAAACCTGAATGGATGCCGGACAAGATCAACAAACCATTCGTAAAGAAGGTAGGGATTGAAAAGCTGGATAAGCTTTAACTCTTTCCTTTTTTATTAATCGTCATGGGTGTCAGGTCTTACACGTCATATCGCTGAAAGATTATCCACCCATGCGGATTTTCCGGTCATGCCATGTCTTTTTGTGACATGATGTCTTGTGTGTGTCTTAATTGAAAATCCTGCAACCGAGGCTACGATCAGGCTTTTTTTACAGCATCCAACTGGTACGGCTTCGATTCAGAGAGAAGCGAGTCCACTGAGACCCGTATCATCTTTTAAGACTGATATTCAGCGTCTTCCAGTCCTCATCAAAACCGTGAAGCGCTCCGACTGAACCTGTTATCATGCCTGCCAGTATCTTCCTTACAAAATCGTTCATCTGGATGTTTTTCCCGTCTACTTCAAGGACAATGTCTGCTTCTTTCATAAAAAATTCCTCGTTTTAACTATGACGTAAGCTCATAATAGCTTTGCTATTTATCAAAAAAAAAGAGAAACTGGATCAGAAAGTATCCAGTTCTCCCCTTACGATCATCTCTGTGATCTTTGTGATATCCCCGAGCCACTTATCGATGATGGCTTCAGATTCTGACTTTATTGTATTCATGTTAGCGCCGTCCTGGGGTATAACCTGCGCGCTTGCTATCAGGGGATGGTCTATGGGTTTTCCTATCTGGGAAAGGATGCGTATATAAATGTCATCGATCCCGGATACGTTTTCAGCTATATCGTTGGCTATCTGGTTGGAAAGTAGATTGTAAAGTTTTCCCACATGGT